>CAZGDK010000029.1:0-28118 GCA_964525155.1 uncultured Smithella sp.
GAAGTTCCCGCGGATTAAACGGCTTGGGCATATAGTCATCGGCGCCCATTTCCAGTCCGACAATGCGGTCGATATCGTCACCGCGCGCGGACAGCATAAGCACCGGTATGGCTGTTTTGGCTCGGATCCATTGAAGAATATTAAAGCCGTTGAGTTGACCGGGCAGCATGACATCTAAAATGATCAGATTGTAATTCCCGGTGACTGCGGCGTCGAGTCCTTCCTTTCCGTCGTAGACGGCATCCACAATATAATTCTCCGGTTTGAGATATTCGGAAAGCAAAGAGCACAGTTCGCGGTCGTCATCGATGATTAAGATACGGTCCATAAGTCCATCCGTTTACAACGCTAAAAAAGCTTAGCACGGATCGTAGCACGTCTATGTTAAAAAATGTAAATATAATTATTTATCTTTTGTAGTAATGCAAGACCGCCTTCAAAAGCGACGCGCTGTGCCCCAGTTGAGCATAAGCTTCTTCCCGGGTCATGCTCCTCTTTTCCTCGCGCAGTTTATAGCCCAGTTTTCGGCTGATGTTGGCGATGCGCGCAATCTCGCGTGCCAGATCCGCTTCAAAATTCTCTTTGCCGAGCTTGATGACATATATGCGTGCGGAAATCTTGTCCGTCGCTTCCAGAATGTCGTCTTCAAGGATGCCGTCATTGGCCTGATGATACTCCTTGTTAAAATCATCATAGGCGATGTTATGCAGCGGCATGGTCAGATCGCCGATATAGTGAGCGCAGTAAACAAAATGATAAAGAGCATATTTGCCGGCTTTGCGGTCTTTTTCGTAGGTGCGAAGGGATGCGATGATCGCCCCCAGGAGGTGTCCTTCCTCGTCCACACCTTTATTGCGCTTGTTGTAGCGTTCAACCTGGTCCAAAACCATTTGCTCCGTCACTTCGACTTCCGCATTGTTGTTGAACCAGTGGTTGTAGGATTCAATATTGCCGGCTTTCAGTTTGGCAATGTCCGGTCCGGCTGAGTTGTACCACATGCCGAATCCGGCGGCTTTGGAAATGGCCAGGTGTGTCTTGTCATTCCAGGCAAGCGCCTGTGTGGCTGCAAGAACCGCAAAAAAGATCATTGCAAATGTAACGGAATGCTTTTTCATAAACACCTCTTTGTTGAAGATTATTTCATGCGGCTGAACAGAACGCTGCCCGCCGCCAGCATGACCAGGGCAAAGATCGTAATGATGCCCAGGTCGATATACAGGGGGAACGAGTTTATTCCCAGCAAAGCGCCGCGCACCCCGTCCACCGTGTAGCTCAGCGGATTAACGACGACCAGTTTTTGCAGCCAGACGGGCAGGCGGTTATCCACAGGAAAAAGCGCTCCGGATAAAAAGAAAAGAGGGAAGATCAGAAAGGCCGAGATGACCTGAAAACCTTCCAGACTCTCCAGAAGCGACCCCAGCGCCAGTCCGAGCGAAACCAGCGCAATGGACGTGATCAGAAGGAACAACAGCGCCAGGGGGATTCCCCGGGGATCGACCGTGGGAAACAAAAACGAGAACACGAAAAGGATGGCCACCTGCAACAAAACATCCGTGCAGCCGCCCAGGACTTTGCCGAAGAAAATGCTGATGCGGCTGACCGGGGCGACCAAAACGGCTTTGAGCACGTCAAGCTTGCGGTCCCAGATGATGTAAAGGCCGAAAAAAACGGAGCCGAAAATGACCGACATGGTGAGCACGCCGGGATAAATATAATCGCGGTAGCTGACCTCGCCCACCGAGAGGCTTGCGCCAATGCCGCTGCCGAACAGGAAAAGCCACATGAGCGGCTGGACAATGCTGGAGACGATCCGGCTTTTTTCACGCCAGAAGACTTTGAATTCCCGCCACCACACGGCGGAAATGCCGAGAAATTCTTTTTGGATGATTGATGACGACATGGGGTTACTTACCTTTTTGCTTATAGCGCGCGATGGTTTCCACCCAGCCGCCGCCGTTTTCCGCCGTCTCCACGCGAATGTCGCGGCCGGTGAGTTTGATAAACACATCATTGAGCGTTGGTTTTCTCATTTCAACGGAGGCGATGTTGGGAATTATGGACAGAAGTTCCGCTACGTGCAGATGCGCCGATTTCATGGTGATTTCCATTTGTCCGTCCACAACCTTGACGGCCGAAACGTAAGGAAGAGAGTGGATTTTATCCAGCGGCGCTTCGGAGGCGATGACGGCCACAATATCGCCGCCGAGAGAATCGATCAGATTTTCCGGTGTGTCCAGCGTGATGATGCGGCCGGCGTCGATGATGCCGATGCGGTCGCACATGGCCTGGGCCTCTTCCATATAATGTGTGGTGAGAACGACGGTTGTCTTTTCCTTCCGGACCATTTTGCGGATGTAGTCCCAGGTGCGGGCGCGGGTTTGCGGATCGAGCCCCAGCGTGGGTTCGTCCAGAAATAAAACGGCGGGGCGGTGCAAAAGCCCCCGCGCCAGCTCCAAGCGGCGTCGCATGCCGCCCGAATAGGTTTTGGTCAAATCATCGGCGCGATCCTTCAAATCGACCAGGTCAAGCATCTCGTCGATCCATGCGCTGCGCTCTCGGGCGGGAATGCCGTAGAGGCGCGCGTGCAATTGAAGATTTTCCCGTCCGGTTAAAATGGTGTCGAGCGTCGGGTCCTGAAAAACGATGCCGACTTTGCGCCGGACCTGCGTCGGATGTTTGGCGATGTCAAAGCCCGCGATCCAGCCTTGGCCGGACGTTGGACGCACAATGGTGCACAGCATGCCGATGGTGGTGGTTTTGCCTGCGCCGTTGGGGCCCAAAAGCCCGAAGATTTCTCCTTTTTCAATGGCAAGGTCAATGCCGCGCACGGCCTGAATTTTGCCGAACGTTTTCGCAAGCGACCTTGTTTCAATAATAGCCATAATGAAATGCACCGAATTCCTTATTCAAAATCCATCGCGCCCGGCCACAAATAGAAAAACCCGGCTTTGGTGTTCAATATCTCGGGAAGTTCGATGTGCAGGGCGGAGAGATTAATGCTCTGTGCGCTGGCGCCGCTGGAGTTGTAATAATTGTCTTCGGGAACCGACGCTCTGCGGTAGACCACCACGCGGGCGTCGTCGGCAAGCCCGGCAAGTTTTCGGGTGTCCTTCACGGCATCGCTTAAATAGCCGATTTTATCGATGAGCTTTAATTGCAGCGCTTCATCGGCATGGAAGATGCGGGCGGTGGCAACCAGCTCCTGCGCTTTGGGGTCGAGGTTGCGGTGCTTCTTGACCAGGGTGATAAACCTTTCGCCAAATCGATCCACCATGTTTTGCATCAGTTGTTTATCCTCGGTGCTGGATTCGCGAAACGGCGAGCCCATATCTTTGTTTCTGCCGAATTTGTTGATTTCCACGCCCAAGCCGATCTTGTCCATCAAAGCAAAGGCCTTGGGCCGCATGAAAATGACGCCGACGGAGCCGGTGAGTGTGGTCGGATGCGCCACGATCATATCCGCGGGCAGAGAAATATAGTAGGCGCCGGAGGCGGCAAGATCCATCATGATCACGGCAACTTTGTTTCCCGTTTTTGCCTTATAGTCAGCCATCTCATGATAGAGCAGGTCGCTTGCCGTAATCGTTCCGCCGGGGGAATTCACCTTCAGCAGAATGGCTTTGATTTGCGAGTCATGGCGGGCCTTGTTGAGCTGAACCACCACCTGTTCGACCAGGCTGGGGTTTGCGCCGAACAAATCCTGTTTCGGGGTGTCCGAAATCGTGCCTTGGACCCCAATGATGAGAATTTTCTCTTTGCCGCTTCCTTCCAGTGTGTACTCCTGAAGGGGGTTGGGGGTTGCATCAAAAAGATTGAGGCGGGGCGCCGCGCAACCGCAAAGAAGAAGCGACAGGCAAAGTAAAGTCAGACAAAGCGATTTTTTCATACGTCATCCTTTTTTTTTATGACTATTTCAGCATCTTTAATAACCATCTCATCATCCTGCCCCTGTGGGGCGCCGCCAGATCAACCACGTCACCCAGGTTGTAGCTGCGCAAAACGCTTTTGGTGTGGGAAAACGTATCGAAGCTGTATTTGCCGTGATAACGCCCCAGACCGCTTTGCCCCACTCCGCCAAAGGGGAGATGGGAAGCAACAAAATGCATGATGGTGTTATTCACCGCGCCGCCGCCAAAGGAGATGTCGCGAAGCACCCTTCTGCGGATGGTCTTGTCATTGACAAACAGATATAAAGCCAGGGGTTTGGGCCGTTCATTAATTTGACGAATCATCGTGTCCAGGTCGGAATAGGACAGGATCGGCAAAATAGGGCCGAAAATTTCATCCTGCATGGCGGGATCTTTCCAGTTCGCGGGATAAAGCACGGTGGGTTCGATATAACGGTCGGCGGCGTTTGCTTTGCCGCCGTAAAATATTTTTCTTTCGTCAAGAAGCGACGACAGGCGCTGGAAGTGCCGGTCATTGATGATGCGGCAGTAGCGCGGATGCTGGGAGGCGTCTTTCCCATAGAATTTCCGGATGACTTTAATGAGTTCATCCAAAAAAGCGTCTTTTACCGAATCATGGACAAGAACGTAATCCGGAGCGATGCAGGTCTGACCGGCGTTGATCAATTTGCCCCAGGTGATGCGCGAGGCGGCCGTTGCCGGATCAGCGCTTTCGTGGACAATGGCCGGGCTTTTGCCACCCAGCTCCAGCGTCAGCGGCGTCAGGTTCTTTGCCGCGGCCGCCATCACCGCTTTCCCGACCGGAACGGACCCGGTGAAGAAAATATAATCGACCGGCAGCGAAAGCAGCGTTTGTGTTTCTTCCATGCCGCCTTGAACCGCGCAAATATATTCTTGAGGGAAAGATGAGTTGATCATTTTTTCCACGACCGCCGCGGTGTGGGATGAGACTTCCGACGGTTTCAGAATTGCCGTGTTGCCGGCGGCGATCGCGCCGACGAGAGGCGTTATCAGAAGCTGAAAAGGATAATTCCACGGCGAGATAATCAGCGTCACGCCGTAGGGCTCTTTGTAAATGTAGCTTTTGGACGGCATCATGAACATCGGCGTCGGTACTTTTTCGCGCGCAGACCAGTCACGGACATTGCTGATTGCCGCTTTAATTTCACTGTAAACACCGGATATTTCAGAGGCGTAAGCGTCGGTTTCTTCCTTGCGCAAGTCGGCATATACGGCGGCGAGAATTTCTTTTTCATGCGCGGTAATGATGTCTTTGAGCTTTTTAAGCGTGGCTATGCGAAAATCTATGTCTCGCGTTTTGCCGGACGCAAAAAAAGCTTTTTGCCGCAAAAAGGGATTGCTCAAGGCTGAATTATCCATTTGGCATCATCAAACGTAAATAAAAGGATCGTATTTTTTGTCAAGGCAGATCTCAATTTCCGATGATCGGGCAAGACAAAACAAAACAGACTTGCCTTTGGGCATCGCCCGTTCAAGACTTTCAAGAATGAATAACTGAGGTTCCGCCATGGCTACGGTGACTTTCTGAGACGCGTTGTTTAAAACGATAATGCGATTTTTCAAAGCGAACTGTTCGCCGATGACTTTTTGCCGTGTCGGATTGACGGTAAATCCTTTCAGCGATACGATGGGCATGCTGAAATGCGCGGATAGCGCGGTGATGTAATTTTCTTCGGTGATGGTTCTGTTTTTGGTCAGCAGGGCGCCCAGGGGGGAGTATTTTCCCTGCGACTTGAGCTCTTTTTGTTTAGCGAGGCTTTCTTGCAATTGTGTTTCGGTGATGATTTTCAGATCAACCAGAATCTGCCCGAGCTGTTTTCGTTTATTGCTTTGGTAAATCGCTTTAATGATTTTGGATTGCGGCAGACCCATTTCGCAAAGGATTTGCCCCAGGTACTTTTCCGGTTCCCGATCCTTGCGTTCAATGGCTTCGCGCAGATTCAGTTCCGTGATGATGTTTTTTGCAACCAGAATATTCCCGATTTTGCTGGACATAAAATTGCCGACCTTAAATTTGACCCCTGATGGTGATTTGGCCTTTCCTGTTGCGGGCACTATAAGTGCAATAAACCATTGTGTCAAGTTCAGTTCATCTGTATAAAAAGCGATGACTTCAGAGATATTTGGCGGTCCTGCGACCTTGAAGACGGACGTATCGTGTGGTGGAAAAATATTTATGGCGTCTTGCCATGGTAAACAACAAAATATTCTGATCAAGGAGGGCTTGTATGAATAGAAAAATGAACGGGCTTCTTATTATCGGATTGACCGCAACGGTGTTTTTCGGCTCATTTTTCGCAAGCGACTATCTGGAGGCCACCCGGGGTAGTCAGGATATCTGGTGGACGCCCATGAGTATGGCGCTTTCGCTTGATCAGTCCCGGCCGGAATTCGAACTCTATATTAAAAAGGATATGCTGCAGAAACATATTGAAAAGGGAAGGCTTCTGATTGCCGATGAACAGGGAAAACAAGCTCAGGTGGCCGCGGACGATATCAAAGTCCGTCTCAACAACTGGCACAAGGTAAAGGCCGACAAGATGCAATACGCTATTGTCACGGCTTTCTTTTTGGGAGCAAGCATTGTCGTGATGTTCATGGGGCTGATACGATATTTCACGGACAAAAAATAAAGGAATGCATGTGAAAGAAACAGTTAAGAAGCAAAATCTCGAAACGGAATATTACACGGCAGAGAAGTGCTTTATTACGGAATTGTCAAATTCCGCCGATGATCCGGATTTATCGATTGCGCGGGCGAGGGTGGCGCCGGGCGTGACGACCCGTCTTCATCGCTTGAAAGACATTACAGAGCGCTATGTGATCATCAGCGGCAAAGGCCGGGTCGAAGTAGGCGATCTGCCGCCGCAGGACGTCCATCCCGGCGATGTCGTATGTATTCCGCCTTTATGCCCGCAGCGCATCACCAATATCGGCCGTGAGGATTTGATCTTCCTGGCCCTCTGTACGCCACGTTTTGTCCCTCAGGCTTACGAAGATATTGATGAAGCAGCAGATGAGACATTCCGTTCTGCCCGGAACGTCTTCTTTCCGCCCGGGCAGAACTGAAAAAAGTTACCTGGCCCGGTTGGTCATATCCACGATCATTTCCTTATCTGCAAACATCGGGATTGTTTTGACGGCTTTGGCCTGGAAGTCGAGCCTTTTGAGGTCGATTTTCCGGAGATTGAAATTGTCGTAGGTGCGGTAATAATACACACGGTTGGTGAGATCCCGGAAACTGGACCACTGGGTCGATTCGCTGGCGGTGATGTTGCCTTTCACGTCGCGGTCCACCGCCATGCCCCGGACGATGTGCAGGGCGCTGACGATATGCTGGGCCAGATTAAGCAGGCCTTCGGCGTTTTCCTGCGAATCGGCAAACTTCGTCATCACAGCCATCCGCACAAAGCGCGCAGGCGGCGTCAAATCACCCGGCAGGCCGAACATGCCCGCGCCGTGGCCCGTGGCCGGATAGGTTTTCCCGCCGAAGACCGCGGGCGGAATCTGATCGTTCGTCATCCCGGCATAATTGCGCAGATTGGTCAGCATCCAGGGGAAATTGGGCGCGTTGGTCATAATGCCCAGGTGATTTTCGTAAACGTTCACCTGGCCCTGTTCGTATTCGATGACTGCGCAGTCGCCGGAGGCGTCGTGCAAAATGAAATGGCCCGGAAGCACTGCGCCTGCCAGTTCCGGATTTTTGTGACCGAAAACTTTAACGCTGTTGATGGCCTGCACCGCGTCTTGAACACTTGCAAAATTTCACAGAACCCAGGATCCGAAAGTAATGTTGGCCAATGCCGGAATCTTGTCTTTGGGGGAGACGCTTTGCCATTTCATGTCGCCGTCATACCACAGAAGGCTGAATGACAGGCCGGCTTCGTTCAAACCGTCGCTGATGCCGTCTTCTTTTCCCAGAACATTGTTGGCGACATACCCGTATTTGGCGATCCATTTGGCCGGGGCAACACCCTCGGGTGCGGGGCTTTTAAAACTTTTGCCGCGGGGCACGACAATCATGGCATAGCCCATGTCGTGTCCGAACTCCATGGTCCGGCCGCTGATAATCGTTTTGTCTTTTGCGGTGACGCTGAAAACCGAACAGGCGTCGATCTTGGTCCACAGGCCGCCTGCCGCCACAAAGGCCATCACGAGAATAAGTGCCATTAATTGTTTCATGGATATTTCCTCCTAAAAATTTTGATTTTGGAATGGTTTTTCTCCGTTTTATATCGGGGGCAAAGGGAGAAAACTTAATGGTCAATAGCGATGATCAGGAAAACACAATCACCGTCATTTTCGCCAAATGGTGATATTTTTTTAATTCCGGAAGATGAAGTCTTCTCGCACATCAGGGACATCTAGGGTTGAATCACTCCATGATTGACGGAGCGCGTTTTATTTCGTATGATGATGCCGCTGTTTATTTATTCGTTAACAATATTCATACGATGAAGGGCGCAAGATCACCATGGATGAGTTAAGCATTTTGATGACCTTTGCCGTCGGTCTGGCCGGTGCGCTCGTCTTCGGTTATGTCGCCGCGCGTCTGAAGCTATCCCCCATTATTGGTTACCTGATCGCGGGGCTCATGGTCGGGCCTTTCACGCCCGGTGTGGTCGTTAACCGGCCGATCGCCGAGCAGTTTGCCGAAATCGGCGTGATTCTGCTCCTTTTTGGAATCGGGTTGCGATTTAATTTGAAGGAGCTTTTTGCGGTCTGGCGCGTGGCGATTCCCGGCGCGCTGATTCAAAGCACGCTTTCCACACTTGCGCTTGCGTCGATTCTGCATCTGATGGGCTGGAACTGGACGTCCGGATTGATTCTGGGCATGGCCATTTCGGTGGCGAGCACCGTCGTCATGGCTCTGGTGCTGGCCCAGTGGCATGATCTGCACGCCAAAATCGGACACATCGCGATCGGCTGGACGGTGGTGGAAGATATTCTCACCGTGGCGCTGCTGCTGCTTTTGCCGCTTCTTTTTTCACAGAATGTAACTGCCGACTCCAACATCGGATGGGTTCTGGGGGTGGCCGGAATAAAAATTCTGGGGCTGGTTGGTCTTGTGATGGTGCTGGGAATGTGGGTTATTCCCTGGGCGCTGGAGCGCATTGCCAAAACCCGGTCTCGCGAGCTTTTCACGCTGTCGGTGCTGGTTCTGGCGGTGGGCATCGCCGTCGGCGCCGCCAAAATATTTGGGGTTTCCATGGCTCTGGGCGCTTTTCTGGCCGGTCTTGCCGTTGGCCGTTCCGAGTTTGCCGCCAGAGCCGCCAATGACGCCTTGCCGATGCGGGACGCTTTTGCCGTGCTCTTTTTTGTTTCGGTCGGCATGCTGTTCGATCCGAGAAGCCTGATAGAAGTTCCCCATATTATCGCTGCGGTACTGTTTGTGGTCGTCGCGGTCAAGCCCGTGGCCGCCGCACTGACCGTCCGCCTGTTAGGCCAGCCTTCGTCTGCGGCCATTCCCATTGGCGCGGCTTTTTCCCAGGTTGGCGAATTCAGTTTCATTCTGGGCACGGTTGCACTGGGGCTGGGGCTCATTAATGATGCCGGATGGAATGCGCTGGTGGCCGCCTCCATTATTTCCATCGGTTTGAATCCCTATATTTATGCCGGAGCGCGCCGCTTTTCGTCGCCCAAAAAAACAAAAACCAAACCGGTTGCCGCAAACCGCCGTCAGCCGGTCAATTCCCGTCTATGCATCCTGGTAGGTTACGGTCCTGTCGGAAAAATCGTGCACAGGCTTCTTCTGGAGCGAGGTGCTGAAATCACGGTGATCGACCTTAATCTGGATACGATCCGCCAGTTGCGCGCCGAGGGCCATCATGCGCTGTATGGGGATGTCCTTCGCCCGGGCACCCTGGAGGATGCCGGCGTTGCCGAAGCGGGCAGCCTGATTTTGAGTACGGATATCGAAGATGCGGCTGAAGTCGTGAAACAGGCCCGCCAGATCAATCCGGATTTGCAGATTCTGGTGCGCTGCGCCCATTTGCGGGATGCGGCGTCTCTGAGGAAGGCGGGCGCCACGGTTGTTGCGGCGGGAGAAGCCGAAGTCGGCGTCGCTCTGGCCGAGGTGGTGACGGCAGGCGATGAGATGGCCTGCAATATGGCGGCCCAGCATCGCGAAACCATCCGGCAAATTCTCTATGATACGCCGGTGCGTCACGCGGAAAAATCACATTCCAGACAGTATAAAAGCTATCTGGGAAAATGATGAGAATCAAGGAGCGCACATGAAAAACAGGTTTGTCGTACTGATCGATTTTTCGGAACATTCGGGGCGCCTTCTGCAATTTGCGTACGACTGGAGCCAAAGAATAAACGCCGAAATCGTTTTGGTTCATCAAACGCCCGTATTGCTGCCGGCCTTGACTCCATCCGAAAGCAGAAAGAAGCTAACCGCCATCGCCAATGCGGATGCCGTTGTGAAATTGAAGGCGTTGGCTCAAAGTGTTCTTTTGCCGGGCGCGTCAGCGCGTTATTTTGCGTCGGAAAAACCTCTTGTTGCTGTGTTGAACGACATGCTCCGGAAGCATTACAGTCATTTGGTGTTTCTGGGCATCAAAGAGACAGGCCTGCTCAAGAAACTGTTTATCGGTAGTGAAGCTGTTAAAGTGATCGACGGCATCGACTGCGGAATTGTGGCCATGCCGCAAAATGCGCCTTGCTGTTCTCACCAATCCATCCATATCGCCGTGCAGAAACAATATCCTCTGAATCTGTTTGAGCTCAACAAATTTTTGAAATTCACCGGCGACGAAATTAAAAAAATGACCTTCTTTTCATTTATCACAAAAGGCGATGATCCGGATGCGACGATGAAGTATCTGCAAGAACTTGCCGCGTTATATTCCGATCAACGGAAAACCGCTTATGATCTCTACCAGGGAAATGATGAATTAATCAGTCTGAAAAATCTGATTTATGAAAAAGCCAATGAGTTTATTGTCGTTCAGCGTGGCGCCCGAATGCTTTTTGATCAGATTTTCCGGAAATTTCTGGTCAACGAGCTGGTGTACGAAGGCCGCACCCCGCTGATCATTCTGCCGTAATTTTAAAAAATGGACAGACGGTGCTTGAGGCACGCCGGTCCATTGTGAGATATATGGGCAATCAGGCTTCTGAGCTTCAGCGCGGTTTCTTCAGAATATGCAGCCGAATCCATTTTTCCAGGCCGATGATGCCGTAAACGGCCAGGGCGATGACGGCAATCAGCAGCCAGTCGTTTGCGCCGATGGGGGCGCTGTGGAATACTTTGTTCATCACCGGCGTGTACGTAAATAAAAGCTGCAAAACAATCATCAGGCCGGAGCCTACGAGCACCCATGGATTGGAAAAAATCCCGATCTTGAACATGGAGCGCGTCAGCGACCGGCAGTTGAATAAATAGGTAAGCTCGATCATAACGAACAAATTGACGGCGACCGTACGGGCAACCGCAAGTGGGTAGCCGTTGCCTTTTTGCCAGTTGAAAATGGCAAAGACCGCCGCGAGCATAAGAACGGAGACCAACGCGATACGGCCGATCAGAATGCCGGATAAAATCGGGCTTTCGGGTTTGCGGGGCGGATAGTGCATCACGTCTTTTTCGCCCGGCTCGAAGGACAGCATTAATCCCAGAAGCACCGCCGTGGTCATGTTGATCCAGAGAATCTGCACCGGCAGAATGGGCAGCGCCACGCCGGCCATGATGGCGGCCAGAATGACCAGACCTTCACCGCCGTTCGTCGGCAGTGTCCAGGTGATGAATTTGACCAGATTGTCGAAAATGCGGCGTCCTTCTTCGACTGCGGCGGTAATGCTGGCGAAGTTGTCGTCGGTGAGCACCATGTCGGCGGCTTCCTTGGAAACGTCCGTGCCGGTGATGCCCATGGCGATGCCGATATTGGCCTGCTTGAGCGCAGGTGCGTCGTTGACACCGTCGCCGGTCATCGCAACGACGTGTTTTCTAGCCTGGAGCGCCTCGACCAGCCGCAGTTTCTGCTCCGGCGCGACGCGCGCAAACACCGACGCGCTTTCGGCCTTCTCGATCAGTTCTTCGTCCGTGAGGTCGGCCAATTGTTTTCCGGTCAGGGTTTCGGGTTTTTTATCGTCACGGTCCGAGGCGCGGCCGATGCCCAGCTGCCTGGCGATTTCCGTTGCGGTGACGGCGTGGTCGCCCGTGATCATTTTAACGTTAATGCCCGCTTTGCGGCAGACGCCGACGGCTGCAATGGCTTCTTCGCGTGGCGGATCGATCATGCCCTGCAATCCCAGAAACGTCAGGCCGGATGTACAATCCTCGACGTCCAGTTTTTCTTTTCCGACTATTTTTCGCGCCAGCGCCAGCACGCGCAAGCCGTTTGCGGCAAGTTCATCAGATTTTCGAAAGATGTCCTCTTTGTTGAGCGCGGCGGGCGTTCCGTCCGCCGAAAGACGATCCGCGCAGGCATCCAGAACTTTTTCGATTGCGCCTTTCAGATAAATGACATTGCCGGAAGTGGTTTGATGCAGTGTAGCCATAAACAACCGTTCCGATTCAAAGGGAACGACGTCGAGCCGGGGCGCTTTTTCCAGCGCCTGATGAGGGGAAAAACCCGCTTTGGCGGCCGCCGTGATCAGCGCGCCTTCCGTCGGATCACCCTCGACGCGCCAGTGTTTTTCTTCTTCGACCAGGCGTGAGTCGTTGCACAAAAGTCCCGCCAGCAGCGTTTCGGACAAGGCGGCTGGTATTTTTCCGGAAATATTTTCGCCACCGGATATTATTTGTCCTTCCGGTACGTAACCGTTTCCCTGCACATCAAAGTATTCATCGCCTGCAAAAATGCGGCGGACGGTCATCTGGTTTTCAGTGAGCGTGCCGGTTTTGTCCGAACAGATGACGGTGGTGCTGCCCAGCGTTTCCACGGCTGGGAGCTTGCGGATGATGGCTCTGCGTTTGGCCATGCGGCTCACGCCGATGGCCAGCGTTATCGTGACGGCGGCGGGCAGACCCTCCGGAATGGCGCCCACTGAAAGAGCGACGGCGGCCATAAACATCTCAACCACGTCTTCGCCGCGCCAAAGCCCGACGGCGAATGTCAGCCCCGCCAGGATCAGAATGGCGATTAAAAGAATCTTGCTGAAGGACGCAATCTTGACGGTGAGCGGCGTCGATAAATCGGCCGCCTCGGCGATCATCTCCGAGATGCGGCCTGTTTCCGTCTTGTCGCCGGTGGCGATGATGACGGCTTGCGCCTGTCCGTAAGTTACCAGCGTGCCCGCATAGGCCATATTGTGACGGTCGGCAAGAATTGTGTCCGGCTCCAGCGTACCGACCTTTTTCATCACGGGAACGGATTCGCCGGTCAGGGCCGATTCATCCACCTGCAAATCTCGACAGGAAAGAAGCCTGAGATCGGCTGGCGCCTTGTCGCCGGACTGGATGCGGACGATGTCGCCCGGAACCAGCTGGGTCGAGTCGATTTGCATCCATTTGCCGTCGCGCAACACCGTCGCCTGTGTTGTCATCATCTGCTTGAGGGATTCAATAGCTTTTTCCGCCTTGGATTCCTGGATGAACCCGATGATGGCGTTGACGATCACGACGCCGAAAATAACGGATGAATCCACCCATTCCTGCAAAAGCAGGGTTGTGACGGCGGCGGCCAGCAAAATATAAACAAGCGGCTGGTGAAATTGCAGCAGAAAACGGAGCAGCGGCCCCTTTTGCTTTTTGGCGGTGACCATGTTGGGGCCGAAGTGTTCCAGGCGGTGTTTGACTTCAAACAGCGAAAGTCCGCGGGAAGGATCGGTGGTAAGCAGCGTGACGACTTCTTCCGCCGGGCAGTGATGCCAGTGCTTGCAGATTAAAGATTCCATTGCATTGCCTCCTGAGTCGGGACGTTCTAAGTTTAGAGTAAGAGTGAAAAAAACGATGTACTTTTGATTAAAGGCCTTTGTCGCCCGCTCCGATGCGGTCCATGAGCGCGAAACCGATGCCGGAAAATACAAACGTGATGTGAATGCCTACCTTCCAGGCCAGTTGTTCGCTGCTGCAAGCCATGTCCAGATTCATGAAAGAACGGAGCAATTCGATGGCGGAAATGGCGACGATGGACCCGACGACCTTCATCTTCAAATCCGAGAATCCGACTTTGCCCATCCAGTCCGGACGGTCTTCGTGGTTTTTCACGTCGATTTTGGAAACGAAGTTTTCGTAACCGGCAAAAATAATGATGAGTATCAGATTGGCGACCAGGACGATGTCAATGAGTGAAAGAATGCCTGCAATGGCCTGGCCGCCTTCGCCATTGATAACGATGGGGATCAAATGAATAAATTCTTTGATAAACTTGATAAGCAAAAGCACGTTGGCGGCGATCAGACCGACATAAAAAGGCGCCAAAAGCCACCGACTTTTGTACATGATTTGTTCCAGAAATTTTTCAAGATATTTCAAAAACATACTGCAGGGCTCCTTTGAAAGACGGCAGTCCGCAATATTCGATTGCGCAGGTGACAAAGTATGGATTAATTTCAATTTTGTCAAACATCTTATTTTAAACCGGTATTTATTAACGGTCTCATAATGGTATTTACGTCCGGAGCCGTTATGTTTTCAGTTGTCTTCCCGGTCTTGTGACCTTCAGGTTACGAAAGCCGAAAACCCGTTCAAATATTCCTGGATGCCGGCCTTCGCTGGCATGACAGATGTAGTTTCAATTATGAGACCGTTAATAAGTATTAAACGGGAACCGATCAACAAGATCGGTTTGATTTCCATAATGGAAAACGAACTTGCCTGTTAGGATTATTTTTTATAATGTTGCGGCCATATATGATCGGGAGGGCATATTGGCATTGAAAAAATCGCTTATCAAAATGGATCGGGAATTTCGCCAGTACTGGAAGAATTACGTTCTGCAAAGCTTGATGGCGACTTTGTCCATATTCATCGTCCTTTATTTTCTGAGCATGCAGCATGCCGTGATCATCGCGTCGCTGGGGGCCACCACGTTTATCGTTTTTGCTCAACCTGACAACATCACGGCTCAGACGCGTAACGTCATCGGAGGTCATATTGTGGGTTTGTTTTGTGGTTTTTTGTTTTCACTGATTGGGCATCCCACGATGCTTTATGCCCTGATGATTTATTCTCTGGCAGTCGGAACATCCATGTTCATCATGGTGGTGACGGATACGGAACACCCTCCGGCCGCGGGCACGGCGCTGGGTGTATCCATGACCGGCATCACGCTGCCGGTTCTGGTTGTTGTGGTCGTAAGCATCATCATCTTATCCGTTATTCATCGCCTGCTGAAACCGTATTTACGGGATTTAACGTAATAATAGTGTGCCAAGACAAAGCGCTGGAAATGTCCGGCTCCGGGATTTACAGATTTTATGGCAACTGCAATCTTACAGTCGGCCAAGGAAACTTCTGATGATCTCGAGTGACTCTCTGGGCTTTTCCTGCGGGATAAGGTGACCGGCGCCATGAACCAGCTTGTAGGCGCCTTGCGCGAACATGCGGGTTGCTTTGGGCAGGTCGATGAAGGCCCGGTTTTCACTGAGTTCTCCTTCAAGGACCAGGGTGGGGCATGTCACCTTGGACAGGATCGGCCAGGGATTATAGTGTGCGCCTCCCATGAATAATGATGCCTCGCGCTGCGGCGAACAGGCCAACTGGAGGCCGCCTGCATCCAGGCTCTTCATGCCATACGTGATATATAGATCGAGCATTTCTTCATCCCAATTCTTGAACAACGCCTTGGATCGCAGGTATGAAAGCGCCTCCTGACGGTCGCTCCACACATCTTTGCGGCGGATGGCTTTGGAGGCCAGGGGATGGCTTTCGATGGGAATCTGCATCTTGTAGAAATCTTCCGGAAGAAAGATGGGCTCAAAAAGGATCAGGCCCCGCGTGTCCAGGCCAAAGGCGCCATGGGCCACCGTGATGACCGTAGCGCCCATGGAGTGCCCCACCATGCAAGGCCGGTCAAGATCGAGGGCTTTGCATAATTTTGCCAGATCCTCTGCAATAACAAGCCAGCTTAAGCCTCCTTTTTCCGGGTCGGATGCCCGGTGGTCGCAAAAGTACGGTGCAATAATCCGGCATTTGGGCGCAAGCTCTCGGGCAATCGGGTGCCAAAGCCACGGAAGAAAACCCGTAGCATGCAAAAGAACAATAGAGGGTCCATCTCCCTCATACAAAAGGTAGGAAAGTTCTGCGTCACCGATATCCTGTTTCATAACGTGGGGTATAAGGTCTTTAGACATAAACTGGCTCCTTATGATGCAGGGCTTCGCCTGTGTGGATGCGCGCCTGCATCATTGCTTCAAAACGTCTTTGTCCACAAAATTGAAAATCTCTTCATTGGCCGGTATGTCCGCCATGGAATGGCCGTAATGCGCAAACCGGACGGTTTGAGACTTGTCGATCAGAACCTGTGCGGGGAGCCTTCCCAGTTTGAAGAGTTTGACTTCCTGGCCGTATAACTTCAATACCCGGTGCTCCGGATCGGGCAGGCCGACAAAAGGCAGGTTCTCTTTTTCCCAGTACGTCCAGAAAGCTTCCGGTTTTTCGGGTCCGGCCACAAAAATTTCCATATCACGCTTGACGAATTCCTGATAATCGCGGCGCAACTGCGCCATGTGCGCGCGGCAGAAGGGTCAGAAGAACCCTCTGTTGAAAACGACCAGAACGTGTTTACGTCCTGCATAGTCGGATAACGATATGCGCCGTCCGTTGAAATCTTCCAGCGCAAAGTCCGGCGCCGGGGCGTTGAGTTCGACTTTGGGCATATTGAAAGCCTCCTGTTTTATTGCAGCGAACAATGGAAAGTTTTGGGTTGTGCAAACCGGGGGAAGAACTCCCCCGGTTTCACAGGTCTTATTGAATGATGCCTTTCTTACGAAAGGATCAGACGGTTCTTACGCTTTCCACAGACCATGCAGATTACAGTATTCCCGCGCGATGATTGTGGCGGCTTCAACGGGGAAGAAGGCTTCGGGGGCCTGGCCCGGCGCTAAAAACTGGCGGCAGGATTTTCCGTCGGCGATGACTTCGATCCATTCAATGTAGTGCTTTTCTTCCATCGGATGGGCCACGCTGCCGACTTTGACCTTGACGCCGCCCGGTACTTTTTCGATGACCGGAACATGCTTTTCCTTGGCGGCATCCGTTGTGTTTTCCGTCAGCTTTTTCATGGGCTGATTGCAACACACCAATTCGCCTTTGCCGTCGTGAAGCACCGCGATGATGTGACCGCATACGTCGCATTTAAAAATTTCGTTTCTTTGTGCCATGATGAACCTCCTTTTTTAGTATGATTAATCCACTTTTTTAAACATCTTGCCCTTGGCGCCGCAAACCGGACAGGTTTCGGGCGCTTCCTTTTCCACGGTATATCCGCACACCGGACAGACATAATAGCTGTAAGCTTCTTTTGCGCTTTCCAGATTGTCCAGCATCTGCTGATACAGACCGGCGTGAATTTTTTCCACTTCGTTGGCGAAGTTGAAAGAGCGTTCCGCTTCTTTATGACCTTCGGCTTTGGCTGCCTCGATCATGCCTGGATACATACTTTTGAATTCGTGCGTCTCTCCTGCGATGGCTTCGGCAAGGTTTTCCTTCGTGGACCGGATGCCTTTCATCGCCCGCAAATGCGCATGGGCATGAACGGTTTCCGCTTCCGCGGCCGCCCGGAACAATTTTGCGGCTTGCGGAAATCCTTCCTGATCCGCTTTGGCCGCAAAAGCGAGATATTTGCGGTTCGCCTGTGATTCTCCGGCAAATGCTTCTTTTAATGCTTCTTCTGTTTTCGACATAATGATCTCCTCCATTTTAAATTATTTTTTATCATTATTTGCTGTTCAAATGTCTAGCTACCGTTATTAATCGCCTTAACAATAAACATTGCATCTGATCTAATTTAATCTATCTTCCCGGTCTTGTTACCTTTAGGTTACGAAGGTGGAAATCCTGCTCAAATAATATCTGGATACCGGCCTTTGCCGGTATGACGACCATTACGCCAGATCGAACCGATCCAGATTCATAACCTTGGTCCAGGCCGCCACAAAGTCGTCCAGGAACTTTTCCTGAGAATCCTTGCATGCGTAAACCTCCGCGATGGCGCGAAGCTGGGAGTTGGCCCCGAAGATCAGATCGACGCGCGTGGCGGTCCAGTTGAGTTTGCCGGTTTTGCGGTCCTGCCCTTCAAACACATCCGCGTCTTGCGAGGCTGCCTTCCACTCGGTGCCCATATCGAGCAGGTTCACAAAGAAGTCGCAGGTAAGCGCTCCGGGGTTCGCGCTAAAAACGCCGTGCCGCGAGCCGCCGAAGTTTGCGCCCAGGATACGCAGGCCGCCGACAAGCACTGTCATTTCCGGCGCTGTGAGCGTCAGAAGTTGCGCCCTGTCCACCAACATCTCCTCGACAGAAACGGCGTATCTGGCTTTCTGGTAATTGCGGAATCCGTCCGCCTTTGGTTCCAGTACGCCGAATGAAGCCACATCGGTCTGCTTTTGCGAGGCGTCCATGCGGCCCGGCGAGAAGGGGACCGCAATTTTGTAACCGGCGTTTTTTGCGGCTTGTTCGACGCCCGCGCATCCGCCCAGAACAATCAGATCGGCGAGCGATACTTTCTTGCCGCCGTCTTGTTCCCTGTTAAACGCTTTCTGGATGCGCTCCAGAACTTTGAGCACTTTTTCCAGACGGGCAGGATCATTTACCTCCCAATCCTTTTGCGGCGCAAGCCTTATACGCGCGCCGTTGGCGCCGCCGCGCTTGTCGGAGCCACGGAAAGTGGAAGCCGAGGCCCAGGCGGTGGAAACCAGTTCCGATACGGACAAACCCGAGGCCAGGATTTTACTTTTCAAGGCATTGGCGTCGGATTTGTTGATGAGCTTATGATTGACGGACGGAATCGGGTCCTGCCAGATCAGCACTTCCTTGGGCACTTCGGACCCCAGATAGCGCGAACGGGGTCCCATATCGCGGTGCGTCAGCTTGAACCAGGCCCTTGCGAAGGCATCGGCAAATTCTTTTGGATTGGCCAGATAGCGCCTGGCAATGGGTTCATAAATCGGGTCGAAGCGCAAGGCAAGATCCGCCGTGGTCATCATCGGGCGGCGCTTTTTCGACGAATCGTGCGCGTCGACCACCATGTCTTCGTCTTCGACGTCCTTGGCAAGCCACTGATTCGCCCCGGCCGCGCTTTTGACAAGTTCCCATTCGTATTTGAAAAGCACTCTCAGATAGCCCATGTCCCATTTTGTCGGGTTGGGTTTCCATGCGCCTTCAATGCCGCTCCCGATGGTGTCCCCGCCTTTGCCGCTGCCAAAGCTGCTCTTCCAGCCGAGGCCCTGTTGTTCGATAGGAGCGGCTTCGGGTTCAGGCCCGACAAAAGTCGCAGGCCCCGCGCCGTGGGCTTTGCCGAAGGTGTGCCCGCCCGCCACCAGCGCGACTGTTTCTTCGTCGTTCATCGCCATGCGGGCAAACGTTTCCCGCACGTCGCGGCCGGAGGCGACCGGATCGGGGTTGCCGTTGGGACCTTCGGGGTTGACGTAAATGAGGCCCATCTGCACGGCGGCCAGCGGATTTTCGAGGTCGCGGTCGCCGGAGTAACGGTTGTCGCCCAGCCACTTGTCTTCAGAGCCCCAATAGATGTCTTCTTCCGGTTCCCAGACATCAACGCGCCCGCCGGCAAAGCCGAAGGTTTTGAAGCCCATCGATTCAAGCGCGCAGTTGCCCGCGAGAATCATCAGATCGGCCCAGGAGATTTTTTTGCCGTATTTCTGCTTGATCGGCCACAAAAGACGGCGCGCCTTGTCGAGGTTGACGTTATCTGGCCAGGAGTTTAGCGGCGCCAGACGCTGCGAGCCCGATCCCGCGCCGCCGCGGCCGTCGCCCATGCGGTAGGTTCCGGCGCTGTGCCAGGCCATCCGGATGAAGAGTCCTCCGTAGTGACCCCAGTCGGCGGGCCACCAGTCCTGCGAGTCGGTCATGAGGGCGTAGATATCACTTTTTATGGTTTTCAGGTTTAGCTTTTTGAATTCTTTGGCGTAGTTGAATCCCTTGTCCATCGGATTGCCAAGCTGTGAGTGCTGATGAAGAATTTTGAGATTTACCGCATTGGGCCACCACTCCCGGTTCGAAGTGCCGGAGCCTGCACTGGATTTGCGCATATGGCCGGTCACCGGGCAGTTACTTTCTTCGGTCATAATCTTTATCTCCTTTCTTCATTCTGGAATGGTTCTGGATTAGTAAAAATTCAACATCCTTTTTACCGACGATTATTTTTGTGCCGCGTGGGCGACAAATAAGAAAATTAGTCGGCTCGCTTCAGGCACTCGCGGCAATACCCGTGCAATTCCATCCGGGTGTCTGTAACGATAAAACCCGATTTACGGGCAATGTCTCTGGGTTCAAGAGGTGCAGGGATGTCGAAGTCTATAATCGTTCCGCATCGTTTGCAAATGAGATTGATATGATCGGACAGGTCTACGTCGTAACGGTTTTCCATCCGGTCGAATTCCAACTGTTTGATCAGGCCGTTTTCGGAAAATTCCTTCAGCGTTGCATAAACCGTGGAAAGGCTCACGTGTCTGGCTTTTTTTCGCGCCTCCCTGTAAATAAGTGTGGCGCCGGGATGCGCATTGCAATGATCCACCAGCGCATCAATAATCGCCATCCGCTGCGGCGTGATTTTCAGGCCTTTTTCCTTTAGCTGACCCATCAGGTCTTCTTTACTGATCTTATTCATTCCGGAACCATTCCAAATTGGGGAAAGATATAACCCCGGTAATAAAATAAGTCAAGATAATCATGAAGCCACGATGTATGACATTTTCTTTCATGTCATTTAATCATCCGAATCTATGGACAAATTCAGATTTATCATGTATTGAAACGGGACTAATTCGCTAAGCAGAGAGATGAGTTATGGATGTTTTGCAGGCTGTCGTTTTGGGGCTGTTGCAAGGGGTCGGAGAATTTCTGCCGATTTCCAGTTCGGCGCATCTGATTGTAATGCCCTGGTTGATGAAATGGGGGTATTCGGGGTTATCCTTTGAAATTGCCCTGAGCTTCGGCACGCTCGCCGCCGTTGGAATTTACTTCTGGAAGGACTGGCTTCATTTACTGCATAAAGGATTTCTGGCTCCCGGGGAACGCGAAGGCAAGCTCTTCTGGTATCTTGTCCTGGCGACCATTCCCGGCGCATTCATCGGGTTTATGATGGATGATTTTGCCGAGACGGTATTTAGAAATCCTCTTTTGATTGCCTGCATGCTTATTCTTCTGGGCGTAGTGCTCTATGCGGCCGACGGAGTGGGAAAAAAGCAAATCGACCTGCAGCATGTGACACTCAAGACGAGTTTTCTGATCGGTCTGTCACAGGCGCTGGCGATTATTCCGGGAGTCTCGCGTGCCGGCATTACCATCTCCCTTGCGCTATGGCTGGGCATGACACGCGAAGGAGCGGTGCGTATTTCATTTCTACTTTCCGCTCCCATCCTTCTGGGACAGGCTCTGATCAAAGCGCCGAAGCTCATCGCCAATCCGGTCATCATGGATGCGGGCTTTTTTGTGGGCATGGCGGCGGCCGCCGTCTTTGGCCTTGCCGCTATCTTTTTTCTGCTTCGCTTTATTCGCTCAAACACATTTCTGCCGTTTGTGATTTATCGTGTTGCTCTGGGGATTCTGGTTTTAGGCTTCGTGTTTTACCGCTGGGATGCACTTCGTCTTTCTCCGGTTCTGGCGTTTTTTTAGCGTCAGCTTATTGTTTGTCCTCTATTTATAGTTTATTCTGAATATCCTTTTCATCGGGCGCCTGATCGTCCAGTAGCGGCGCCTCCAGCAAATGCGACGGCAGGAAGAATTTATTGGCAATCAGCGTGGGGATGACGGCGCTGGCGATGACTGCGCCGACGATATACGAATACTGGGCCTGATTGATGATGTTGTTGGTGAGACCATAGAGCGCGGAAATGGTCCCGAAGGTAAGTCCTGTAGACATAAGGAGGGTGTAATACCATTTCTCTTTTTTATCTTCCCGGAAGCGATGGACAGCCGGGTAAAGGCCGAATATTTTGGATGCCACCTTGCCTCCGAGAAGAACGAGAAATATAACGGGAGCGGCAATCAGCGCCGGAATGGATACCAGCGCGCCGGCTCTGAGGAAGTATAGCGGGGTTAGAAAGCCGATGGTGAGTGTTCTCAATCGGCGAACAAAGTGGCCGTCCTTTTCCATAGTCTTAGCCAGAACCATTCCCAGAATATACGCCGGTAGCACCGGTTCGCTGCCCGACCACAAAGAAAGCACGCCGCAGGCCAGTAAAATAAAGATAATCCATTTGGCGCGGATGGCCGCTGTTTTATGCGCGTAACGCCGGATTAAATATTCCGTGATCGGTTGGATGGTGAAAATCAACAAAACGGTTACGACGATAAATATGACTGATTTATAAGTGAAAGGCGCAAAGATCAAACCCAGTGCAATGACGGTTCCCAGGTCGTTGACGAAACAGGCCCCCAGAATGCCTTTGCCGAATTCAGTCTTGTTAAATCCGTATTCGAGCATGACCGCGTAAACAACCGCCATCGATGTTGTAGAAAGCGCGATACCGCACAACAGGCTGGATTGCAGACTCCATCCAATGAGGAAATAGGCGATTAAAGAGCATCCGACAAAAGGTGCGGCAAAGCCAATTAGCCCGATAACGGAAACTTCCTTGATCTTGGTTTTCATGACATCCGGGTCGAGTTCCGCACCGGCAAGAAAGGTGAGAAGCATTGCGCCAAGGCCGGTGCAGAATTTCAACCAGTCGGCCTGAAGAGAGAGTTTGTCGAAGTAGCCCAGTTTAAAAGCGGCAAAGCCTATAACACACCCGACGACAATTTCCATGAGCGCAATCGAAATTTTCAAACGGCTGGCCAGGGCGGTGGATAAAACGGCGGCTAAAAACCAGAAAGCTGCGACGAGATAGATACTTTCCATAGGACGACTCCCTTATCGTGATAGTTTGCAGGAGTCATCAGCGCATCAACGGCAATTAAAGGTGAACCCCATCACCCGCGCGAAAAGAGAAATATCTCTAAACGGCCAAATTCATTAATCAAAAAGCATCATTTATGTCAATTCAAATTGACATAAAAAACACATGCTATATTAAACATAATTAAAATAATCATAAAAGAAGGTTGTTCTATGATTCGCATGGCATGGGTCTTTATGTTCTTTTTCTGTTTTTCAATGTTTGCATTCGAAGGCCTTTCCTATAGTCGGGAACTCTTAATCTTCGCTGGTGCGGCCAGCAAACCGCCGACGGAGGAAGCGGCCAAAGCTTTTGAAAAAAAGACGGGCGTCAAGGTTTACCTAACCTTCGGCGGTTCGGGATTTGTTTTGTCGCAGATGACGCTCGCCAAACAGGGCGATCTGTACTTGCCCGGTTCTTTGGATTTTATGGAAATCGCAAAGAAAAAAGGGATCGTCTATCTTGAAACGGAAAAATATGTCGTCTATCTTGTTGCGGCCATTAACGTTCAGAAGGGCAATCCCAAAGGGATCAAAACGCTTGGCGATCTCACGAAGCCCGGTCTTCGCGTGGCGATAGCCAATCCCGAAGGGGTTTGTGTCGGGCTCTATGCCGTCAAGATCATCGAGAAGAACTTTTCGCCCAGTCAAAAGGCGGATTTCCGGTTGAGAAAAAAACCGCGCGGTTCTTTTGCAAGGGCCGCGCGGTTTAATGATTAAATTGAGTTATTTCATTGCCTGTTCCACGGCCACTGCGACAGCTACCGAAGCCCCCACCATGGGGTTATTGCCCATGCCGATGAGCCCCATCATTTCCACATGAGCGGGAACTGACGACGAGCCGGCAAACTGCGCGTCGGAATGCATGCGTCCCATCGTGTCGGTCATGCCATAAGAGGCGGGTCCTGCGGCCATGTTATCCGGATGCAGCGTTCTGCCTGTTCCACCGCCGGAAGCAACCGAGAAGAATTTCTTGCCCGCCAGCAGACGTTCTTTTTTGTAAACACCCATGACCGGATGCTGGAAACGCGTCGGGTTGGTGGAGTTTCCCGTTATGGCCACATCCACGCCTTCAAGATGCATGATGGCCACGCCTTCGCGCACGTCGTCCGCGCCGTAGCAGCGTACCGCCGCGCGATCCCCTTTGGAATAGGCCTTCTCTTTGGCAACGGAGACCTTGCCGGTTTTGTAATCGAACGCGGTGGCCACATGGGTAAAGCCGTTGATGCGGGCGATGATGTGGGCCGCATCTTTTCCCAGGCCATTGAGAATGACGCGCAGGGGTTTTTTTCTGGCCTTGTTGGCGGATTTGGCCAGACCGATGGCGCCTTCCGCCGCAGCAAAGGATTCATGTCCCGCGCAGAATGCAAAGCAGGCGGTTTCTTCCCGAAGCAGCATGGACGCGAGATTGCCGTGGCCGATGCCGACCTGACGGTCATCAGCCACCGAGCCTGGAATGCAGAAGGACTGAAGCCCTTCGCCCAAGGTCTCGGCAATGTCCGCCGCGATTTTCTGGCCCTTTTTCATGGCGACAGCCGCCCCGACCAGATAGGCCCAGCCTGCGTTTTCAAAAGAAATCGGTTGAATGTCTTTGACAATTTTACGCACATCCACGCCTTTTCCCAGGCATACTTTTTCCGCTTCCTCTAAAGAAGCGATTCCATATTTCGCGAGAAACGGTGTGATCTGATTAATCCGTCTTTCGTATCCTTCAAATAAAGCCATGGTTAAACTCCTTTATTCTTTACGTGGGTTGATGACTTTGACCGCTTCCGCGAAACGGCCATAGGTTCCGGATGCTTTTGCCAGAGCAGCCGCGGGTTCCATGCCTTTGGCGATATGATCCATCATGACGCCCAACTGAACGAATTTGTAGCCGATGATTTCGTTGTCGGCGTCGAGGCCAAGCTCCGTGACATACCCTTCCGCCATTTCCAGATAGCGGGGCCCTTTCACTTTGGTCCCGTACATGGTGGCAATCACGCTTCTTAAGCCCTTGCCCAGATCTTCGAGTCCCGCGCCGATGGGAAGCCCGCCTTCCGAAAAGGCGGTTTGCGTCCGGCCATAGGCGATCTGGAGAAATATTTCCCGCATCGCCACATTGATGGCGTCACAAACCATGTCTGAATTCAGAGCCTCCAGAATGGTCTTGTGCGGCAGAATCTCAGCGGCCATCGCGGCGGAATGCGTCATACCAGTGCAGCCAATGGTTTCCACCAACGCTTCTTCGATGATGCCGTTTTTCACATTGAGCGTCAGTTTGCAGGCGCCCTGCTGAGGGGCGCACCAGCCGACGCCGTGAGTGAGCCCGCTGATGTCTTTAATTTCTTTGACCTGAGTCCAGCCCCCCTCCTGGGGGATCGGGGCGGGACCGTTTTTCGCTCCCTTCGCCACGACGCACATCTGTTCTACTTCATGGGTGTGTTGCATATGTATGTCTCCTTCTGCAATAAATTCTTAACGATTCCGGGAAACGAAATCGCTGATGACGTCCAGTATGATTTCAATCTTTCAGCCGCCGTTTCGATTTTTTTAATCAGGTCTTTGATTTCATCGGTATGGCCTTGGGAGCCTGCAAGCAGCGATTCAATGGTTTCGAGTTCATTTAGCACATAAGTCAATGCCTGGCAACGCATCGGCTCTATAGCATTATTCACGCTTTTTTCCCACTGATATGCAAGACGTGATAAGTTAATTTCCACTTCTTTGGGAAGCCCCGCGAGAAAGTGCCGCTCGAAAATTTTCCGGAAAAGGAACATGGGGATCAGAAACCAGATCAAATCAAGATGGATGTCAAAAGATTTCGTAGCCGCGATGTCCGGGTGATTCGGCTCCGTCACGTCGATTTTCCAGTCGACTTCCGGCATTTTTACGCCCAGAACATTTTCGATATTGTCATCAAGGAATTTCAGAGACGCTTCGAGTGACCGCGAAAAACCCGCATGGCCTTTCTGGCATGGATACGGTCAAGAACTATGAAAATAAGCGATGTTGTTGATGATGAAAGGATTGAAGGAGGTCGAAAAAAAGCCTCCCTTCGGAGAAGGGAGGCTTGAGTGTCAACTGGTTTGGATTGTCGCTATTTGTATTCCGAAACGTGCTTGGGCCGCGAGAAGAGCAGGGCAATCACGAAACCGACGATGAGGCAGCCCGCTGCCGTATAAAGCGACTGTTCTTTGTTGAATTCCGCGAACACGAAACCACCCACAACACCGGCGGCGCCCCAGGCTGTCAGCAAGAAGCCGTAAACCTTGCCGATGTAAGTCGGTCCGAATGAGTCTGCCGCGAAAGAAGGCATGACGGCGAAACCGCCGCCCAGGCAGGCAAGCAGATAACAGGCGATGATCGTGAAGATCAGTACGCTGGTAACCTGGGGAAGCAGAATGTAAAGAATCGCCTGGGTCAGGAACATGGTCATGTAGGTTCCTTTACGCCCGATTTTGTCGGAGACGGCAGCCCAGAAAAGACGGCCCAGACCGTTGAAGATGGAAGCCGTGGCCAGAACGCCGCCACCCAGAACAGCGAGTTTGGCGGGATCATCGACGCCCTGAGCGAGTTTAATAACTTCCTGCGCCATCGGGGAGAGTTTGGACAAAAGACCCATGCCGGCGGTGACGTTCAGGAAGAGCATGCACCAGAGCATATACCACTGGCGGGTTTTCTTGGCTTCGTCCCAGCCGAAGGAATCGGCAGCGCTGACGGTTGTGGCGGAAGGTTTGAAGCCCTGGGGGAGCCAACCGGCCGGGGGATTTTTCAGGGTCAGAGCCGCCCCGCCGCAGAAAACCAGGTAAACGACACCCAGAATAAAGAATGCGTTGGCGACGCCAACATTGTTGATGAGGCCGGGAATGATCATGCCGATGAAGAAAGCGCCGAAACCAAATCCCATAACGGCCAGACCCGTGATCAAACCGCGTTTATCGGGGAACCAGCGGATCAGGGTTGCAATCGGAACAACGTAGGTTAAACCGTTGCCTACACCTGCGACGACGCCGTAACCGATCAGCAGAAACCAGAAGCTTCCCATGTGCAGAGCGACGCCACCCAGCAAAACGCCGATGCCATAAAGACAGGCGCCCAGCGTGGCGACAAATTTGGGACCTTTCTTATCCACCAGCATGCCGCCGAATGCAGCGGAAATACCGATGGTGCCGATGATCAGCATGAAAACGCGCGATACCATCTTTACTTCCCAACCATGCAGGGCCGCAATCGGTTTAACAAAGACCGACCAGGCGTAAACCGTGCCCAGAACCAGCATCATGACAACGCCGGCTGCGGCTAGCCCCCATCTCTTACTTTCCAAATTCTCATTAGCCATGTTTTAATTCCTCCCTTGCCTTTCCTAAAAAGGCTTAAAATGTATTATTGACACTCAATAAACATACCGGGCGGTTTGCTTTATTTGAGCGCCGATCACCTTAAAATGACCACCGGTCTTATACATAAAGAATATGCCCCGTGCAAGGGGCATATTCTTCGAGAACTATGTTATTTTTACCATAAACCGGGGCCGATCATGCCGCCGCCAGTTTGACCGCGCAGACCTTGTATTCCGGAATCTTGCCGACCGGATCAAGCGCCGGATTGGTCAGTACATTAACCGGCGTGTCCGTGAAATGGAAATTCATGAAGATTGTTCCAGGTGCGCTTTTTTCCGTCAACTGCGCTTTGGCGTTAACTTCGCCGCGCCGCGAGGTGACACGAACGGTTTGTCCGTCGGCAATGCCCAGGGTGTCGGCGTCTTTGGGATTGATTTCCACCAGACTTGCCGGATATCTTTCGGATGGTCCTTTCGACCGTCTTGTCATGGTGCCTGTGTGATAATGGTAAATCACACGGCCGGTGGTCATCATAAAGGGATAGTCTTTATCCGGCAGCTCGTTGGGGGCGATGTATTCGATGGCCGAAAAAAGCCCCAATCCGCGGGAAAACTTGTCTTTGTGCAGGAACTTGGTTCCCTTGTGTTCATGCGTGGGGCAGGGCCACTGAATGCCTTCCTTTTCAATCCGTTTGTAGGTGATGCCCGCGTAACTCGGCGTAACGGTTGTTACTTCCTCGAAGATATCCTTCGCGGACGAATAGTTCATGGGATAGCCGAACGTATTAGAGATGCCGCAGATGATTTCCCAGTCGGTTTTTGCTTCACCCGGCGGTTCGATAGCTTTGCGCACGCGCTGGACGC
>CAZGDK010000030.1:0-1148 GCA_964525155.1 uncultured Smithella sp.
GACCACACCACCTGGTCTGTTGAATAAACCCTTTTCAGGTATTCGTTTTTATCCTCAATATTTCTTTCCAATATGCCGAAATATATGGAAAACGTAAACGGTATTGATTATACTTTCACCCTATGAAACTCCATCTTTACCGCAAATACAGAAACCTTCTTCGCAGAGAGGCAAAACATGAAAAAATATTTTAGCAAGTGGCCGGTATTTATTGTTATTTTACTGGTGGTCTTTGCCGTGATCGGCATGTATTACGACAACCGGGTTTCCGCAAGAGACAAGAACATCTATAAGGAAATCAAAACATTTAATGAAGTTCTGGATATGGTGCAGAAAAACTATGTCGACGAAGTGGATTCGACGACGCTGATGCAGGGCGCCATCAACGGAATGATTAAATCGCTCGATCCCCACAGCGCGTTTATGACGCCGGAGCTGTATAAGGAACTGGAAGTGGAAACCCAGGGGCGCTTCGGCGGCATCGGCATTGAAATTACCATTTTGAAGGATGTTTTGACGGTTGTGTCGCCCATTGAAGATACGCCGGCCTTCAAGGCGGGTGTGAAATCCGGCGATTCGATCATCAAAATTGACGGCAAATCCACCAAGGATATGACCATCATGGAAGCCGTCAAAAAACTGCGCGGTCCGAAAGACACCAAGGTAACGATCACGATTCTGCGCGAAAACATGATTCAGCCCAAGGATATCACGCTGACGCGGGCCATAATCGAGATTAAAAGCGTCAAATCCAAAACCGTAGACGACCATATCGGCTACATTCGTATCGCGTCTTTTCATGAACGCACGGCCGCGGACTTGCGCAAGGCGCTCAATGATGTGACCGGGAAAACGAAGCCGATGAAAGGGCTGGTGCTGGATTTGAGAAATGATCCGGGCGGGCTGCTCAATCAGGCCATAGAAGTGTCCGACATGTTTTTAAAATCTGGGGTCATTGTGTCCACCCGGGGGCGCGCGAAAAACATGGAAACCAAAAGCACGGCCAAAGACAACGGCAAGGAAATTTCCGCGCCCATGGTCGTGCTGGTGAATGAAGGCACCGCCAGCGCCGCGGAGATCGTGGCGGGCGCCCTGCAGGACAACGGCCGCGCTCTCATCGTCGGGACGCAGACCTTCGGCAAGGCCTC
>CAZGDK010000030.1:1248-27932 GCA_964525155.1 uncultured Smithella sp.
ACCGCGAAGTTCTGATGCATCTGCCGATGGAGCCTCAATCTTACCCGAAGGATAAACCGGGCGCGGGCGCGCTTTTTACGGATATGAGTCATGAGGAAGTGGTCATGCAGCTTGAAAAAAATCTGGACTCCATTCCCCATGTCAAAGGCGTCAACAATCATATGGGCTCAAAATTCATGTCCGATGAACATAAACTGACGACGGTGTTTCGGCAGTTGAAAAAACGGAATTTGTTTTTCATCGATTCACGGACGACGCCGGATTCCAAAACCGCCGCCGCGTCTGAAAAAGTTCATCTGACGGTGGCTTCACGACGGATTTTTCTGGACCATGAACGCGACTACGCCAAAATTTACCGGATATTGAAGGACGCAGCCGAAGCGCCTGCGGGCGGCGGGCCGCTCATTATGATCGGTCATCCCTATCCGGAAACGATTCGGGCGCTTCGGGAGGCGGCCAGGGTTTTTCGTGAAAAGGGCGTGGTGGTTGTGCCCGCGTCGCAACTCATTAAAAAGAATGCGGAGAAAGGGGCGTCCTGATCGTGGATGTTTTCGCGACAGGCCATAAGCGGGGCTTCAACATGATGCAGAAAAGAAACATGTCCTCTGGAATTGGCGTCTTGTTCGCGCTGGCGCTGATGACCGGCTGCGCGTCTTGGCCCGGCGCGGGGCTGTCCGCCCCGGCGACGGTTTCCGAATCCTATTCGAAGGAGGCCGGATATTATTATTCGCTGGCCGTTTTAAAACGTCTGAACGGCAACATGGCCGGCGCCGTTATGGATATGAAACGCGCATTCGCAGCCGAGCCCGCGTCATCATACCTCGCCACCGAGCTGGTGTCGCTGTATGTGGAAGCAAACGAGATCGAACAGGCCCTCACGCTTGGAGAGTATACGCTGGCCAAAGACCCCGGCAATCTTGATCTGCGGTCTGTTCTGGGGGGTATTTATTTCAATCGGCAGGAGTACGAAAAGGCCATTGGGGCCTACCAGATCATTACCGACATCGACCCGAAAAATGCGGTGGCCTATCTCTATCTGGCAACGATTTATGGACAGCAAAAAGATTATGCCGCAGCCGAGCTCGCCTACAAAAAGATGCTCGCGATTGATCCCGACAATATCATCGGCCTTTATTATTATGCCAAAACGCTGGTTTTGATGAACCGTCCGGCGGAGGCGGAAGGTCTTTACCTGAAGATTATTGCCAAACGGGCGTCTTTTGAGGCCGCCTGGCAGGAACTGGCGGCGCTTTGGGAATCGCAAAAACGCTACGATGAGGCCATCGGCCTTTATCGGCGTTTTCTCGAAGACAATCCCGCCCGCATTAATTACCGGGTGACAATCGCTAAGCTTTTGATTCGGGCGGGCAAACGGGAGGAAGGCCTGAAGGAATTTCATGAGGTGCTGGCGGTTGCTCCGGACAACCGCGAGGTCCGGGCCGCCCTGGCGCTTCTTTATTATGATCTGGAAAAATATGATGACGCCGCCGCTGAATTTTCCCGGCTGCTTGACAAAACGCCCGGCGACGACCGGCTGAGGTACCTGCTGGCCAACACGCTGGAACAAAAAGGCGCTCTGGATGCCGCAAAAAACGAATATCAAAAAGTGTCCCCGACATTTGAATTGTTTGCCAACGCCCAGATCCACACGGCGATGATTTTGAAAAAAGAGGGCAACCTGTCCGGGGCCGCAGCCGTCATGGCGCGCGCCATCGAGCGAAAAAGTGACGATGCGGTCATGTATCTTTATTTGTCGTCGCTGTATGAAGACCTCAAGGATTGGGTGGCTGCGGAAAAAACCGTGCAAAACGGTCTGGGGCGCTTTCCCCGCAGCGCCGAGTTATATTATGTTCTGGGGACGCTTCAGGAAAAGACCAACCGGTTTGATGAGAGCATCCGGACTATGGAGAAGGTGCTGGAGATCGATCCCAAAAACGCCGATGCGCTGAATTTTATCGGCTACTCGTACGCCGACCGCGGCATTCGCCTGGATGAAGCGGAAAAAATGATTATCGAAGCCCTGAAGATCAAGCCTGACAACGGCTACATTCTGGATTCGCTGGGCTGGGTGCATTTCCGAAAAAACAAGATCGACAGCGCGCTTTTGCACCTCAAAAAGGCGCAGGAGCTTTTGCCCGACGACGCCAACATTCTGGAACATCTGGGCGACGTGTATTTGAAAATGGGCAAAACGCGGGAGGCCCTGGACTATTATCAAAAAGCCGCCGCTCTTGATGCGGGCAGCAAAACGCTCAAAAAGAAAATCGATGACCTGATTCCCAAAAAATAAAGAAGGCGAAAGAGGTCGGTCTTTTCAGGGAGGGGGGATATGTCCGGTCGTTTTGTGGGAGTGCGAATAGGATTGGCGCTGATCGCGGCCGCAGCGGTTTTTGCCTGCGCGGGCGCGCCGGTTGTTTCGCCGCGCGTTTGCCCTGAAGTTGAGGGCATGGCAAAGATCATCGCCGGGGATGAGCAGGTGACGTCGACGGCGCAAATCGACATTGTCTCGCCGCAGGGGCACTATCCTCTGCGGGCCGCGCTCATTTTGCAAAAACCCGCCTATCTGCGGCTGGAGCTGCTGCCGGTGATCGGGACGCCGGATTTATTTCTGGCCGCCACGCCGGAGGCGATGAATATCTTTATTCCGTCGAGGCGGGAGTACTACACGGGAAAACCGACGGCCGGCAATATGGCGCATTTTCTGCCCTGGACGCTCGAAATCGGGGAGGCCGTCATGATCCTGACCGGCGCCTGTCCGCCGCTGTCGGGAGCAAACGTGCGGTATGAGCGCTTTGCGGATGATCGGGCGTCACGCGTGAGGATGAAAACGGCCCTGGGCGATTCGCAAACCGTCTGGCTGAACCCCGACGGACGACCGGCAAAGCTGGTTCGAAACGGAATCGACGGCCGGGAAATGTATTCGGTGTTGTATGAAGACTACCGCCCGGATGACCGTCTGGCCGGGAAAATTACCATCATCATGGCCGATGCCGCAATGACCGTCACCATCCGATATTCCGATGTGCAAATTGAGAAAGCAAACGACCAGGGGGTGTTTGAATTACCTGTCCCCCAGGGTGTGAAAATCATCCGTCTGGATTAAAAAAAGGCAAGGACGCGACGCGCCCTTGCCTGCGATTCTTTCACTGGTTATCAGGAACGGATGCACTGACCGCCGCCGATCACGATGCTTTTGGCCGTGATGTAGGATGCGGCATCCGAACACAAAAACAGGACATTGCCGGCGATTTCTTCCGGTTTAGCGAAGCGCCCCAGCGGGGTGATATCGAGCATGGCTTTTTTTCTGGCCTCTCCGCCTTCCGCCAGCTGACGCTCGAGCATCGGCGTTTGGGTGACGCCGGGGCAGACGGCATTGATGCGGATGTTCTTGCGGCCGAATTCAACCGCCGCCGCCCGCGTGAGCCCGATCACGGCATGTTTGCTTGCCGTGTAGATGGAGGTGCCCTCCTGGCCTCCCCAGCCCGCGACCGATGAGGTGTTGACAATCGAGCCGCCGCCGGCATTCATCATCATCATCATGTTGATTTCATGCTTCATGCAGCGCCAGACGGCCTTCACGTTGATGTTCATCAATGCGTCGAATTCTTCCAGAGAGTAGCTGGCGGCGCGTTTCATGGTCGGCCAGACGCCTGCGTTGTTGAAGGCGACATTCAACCGGCCGTATTTCTCCTGAATGGTTTTAAACAAATTTTCAATCTCTCCGGCGACCATGAGGTCGGTTTTTACAAACAGGGCTTCGCCGCCCTTGCTTTTAATATCGCTTACCACTTCGGCGCCTTCTTTTTCGCGGCGCGCGGCGATGACCACTTTGGCCCCTTCACGCGCAAACGCAAGGGCGGTTGCCTTTCCGATGCCGGAATTGCCGCCGGTGACCAGCGCGACTTTATCTTGAAATCTTTTTGTATTCAATGTGCGTCTCCTTTGTTCATTAATAGGTGATGTAGCCGCCGTCGATGGCGATTTCCTTGCCGACCATGAATGCCGCTTCATCCGTGCAAAGCCACAGGGCGGCGCCCGCGATTTCTTCCGGCTGGCCGACCCTTCGAAGCGCCGTCTTGCCGGCCATGACGTCGAGCATTTTGGGCATGAACGGCAGCGCCTTTTCCAGCATTTCCGTCAGAATGGGCCCCGGGCAAATGGTGTTGATGCGAATGTTGTATTTGCAGTATTCCAGCGCGGCGGTTTTGGCCAGGCCCAGGCTTCCGTGCTTGGAGGCGCAGTAACTGGAAAGGCCCCAGTCGCCGACGACGCCCAAGATGGAGGCTGTATTGATGATGACGCCGCCGCCTTGCTTTTTCATGATGTCGATTTCATGCTTCATGCACAGCCAGACCCCGCGCAGGTTGGTTTCCATGATCCGGTCCCATTCGTCGTCATCGTATTTGATGACGGTGGGATTGTGCGGCGAGGACACGCCGGCGTTATTGAATGCAAAGTCCAGACGGCCGTATTTGGCCAGAATGGTCTTAAAAAGGTTGTCGACATCCGCGGGATTGCGAACATCCGTTTTCACAAACATGGATTCGCCGCCTTCCTTCGCGATTTGATCCACAACTTCCTGTCCGCGCTCGGTTCGGCGCGCCGCCATGATCACTTTTGCGCCTTCCCGGGCAAAAGCGATCGCGGTGGCCCGTCCCATGCCGGCTGTCGCTCCGGTGACCAGCGCAATCTTTCCTTCAAACATTTTAATTTCCAAAATTCTACCCCTTTCCTTTCCGAAATTGTTGATAAAAACTCTTGTACCTTTCCTGTCTTGCCGTGAAATGCTGTGAACTCTAAATATAAAAGAATCCGTCTGTCAAGAGACGAATTCTCCGTGAACGAAAGCGCCCCTTGATTAAGAATCGGATTTTGATGTGAGAGGTCGCCCAATAAAAAAGGGGCTGAAAAAAGCCCCTTTTTTATTGGTTTCGCAACCGAACGGTTATTTGATTTCCTGCAATTTGGATCGGGCGATGCGCGCCTGGCTGGTATTGGGATAATCTTTAATCACCTGCTGCAAAAGCAAGCGTGCGCTTGCTTTGTCGCCCAGATTCTGAAAAGAGATCCCCTGTTTGAGAAGCGCATACGGCACTTTGCTGCTGCTGGGGAAGTGCTTGGTCACTTTTTCATATTCCAGAATCGCCTTTTCGTATTTCTTTTCAAAGAAATAACATTCGCCGATCCAGAACTGGGCGTTATCCGAATACTCGCCGGACGGATACGTAGCGAGGAAGGACTGAAAGGCCTCCCTTGCCTTTGCGTAGTTGCCGACTTTGAACGTTTGATACGCCGCCGCATATCTGGACGCCTTGTCATGCTTTCCGGAGGAATCCTTCGCCGACCCAGCGCCGTCATGAGCGGCGTCGCTTACGGAATCCTTTTTGCTGATTTCCAGAAAATTCTCGATGAAGTTGATTTTCAGAAGCAGCGCGTCGATTCTCTCCTTGGTGTCATCCTCTTTTTTGGCGTCGCGTGACGTTTCCTTTTTCAGCGATTCAACCTGGCCGCGTAACTGCTGGATCTGATCGCGCAGCTCCGCAAAATCCGCGGTGGTATTGGCCTGGCCTTTGCGCATGGCCGAAAGCGTTGCGGCATTTTTTTCCTGCTCTTTTTGCAGGTCGGTCACACGGGCGTCCGTGGCGGCAAGTTTCGCTTCCATCTGCTGATTTAATTCCGTGCGCACGACCCGCAGATCCGACGATGTCGCACAGGCGGCAAGGGAAAACACCAGAAGGGGAAGCAACCCATAAAGCAAGCGTTTCACTGCTTTCTCCTTATTACGTTTGAATCTTTCTATTTCAGAAGGAACTGCGCGCGACGGTTCATCGCCCACGCGGCTTCGTCGTGGCCCGCATCCGCCGGACGTTCCTCGCCGTAGCTGATGGTTTCAATGCGGGAAGCATCGATGCCGAGGTTGACCAGGTAGTTCTTGGTTTCCTGAGCGCGGCGTTCTCCCAGCGCCATATTGTATTCGGCGGTGCCCCGTTCATCGCAGTAGCCTTCCACAACGATCTTGGCGTTCTTGTTTTTGCCGAAAATTTCAGAGTTGGCTTTGAGAATTTCCCGGGCGTCGGGACGGATGCCGGATTTGTCATAATCAAAATAGATGTTCTGGATATTGAGATCGGCAAGCGCAGCGGCATTCTTTTTCGCCGCCGCGTCTTTGGCGGCCTGCGCTTTCAGGGCGGCTTCACGATCCGCCTGTTCTTTTGCCCGGCGGGCGGCTTCCGCGTCCGCTGCGGCCTGGTCGCCTGAAGCGGCCGGAACTTTCTGCTGCTGCACCGCTTCATCCTTGACGACCGCCTGTTTTTCCGCGCAGCCTGTAAACATCACGAACACAAACACCGACATCATCAGTATAGCCAATATGGTTACATTCTTTTTCATATCATACTCCTTTCATTTTTAAGTTGAATGAATCAAAAAAACTGTTTCGCTTTTATACTAAAACTTTAGGGTCAACGTCAATAGAATAGTAATATCAGGAAGAAAAATGATTTCGCCGTCATGGGGAAGCCCGGCATCCGCGCTGCTTGTCGATGTCTCTGTCAAAGTTGGGACGAATCATAGGATTCTCTATACGGCAAAGAAGGGAAAATAACAACCCCTGCCTAAATTATTTTTGTTTCAATCGGGGAGACCACGCCGGCATGGAAAGCGCGTCTTTGCTTTCCTTCAGAACGCGGGGATATTGACCGTTGGCGTTCATAATACTGATGCGGTGCCTGGAACCTTGTTTGGAACTGAAAACAATTTGCCGGCCGGAAGGAGACCAGGACGGATATTCGTTGTCCGCATCGTCAAAGGTTAATTGCAGCAGATTATTGCCTTCCTCATCGACGCTGAAAATCTGATAGCGATGATTGATGAGCCCTTCATAGGCAATCCGTCCGCCGCGCGGCGACCAGGACGGGGAGGTGTTGTAATTTCCTTCAAAGGTGATCCGTCTGGCGTTGGCGCCATCCGCGTCCATGACAAAGACCTGCGGAGAGCCGGAGCGATTCGACACAAAGGCGATCTTTTTGCCGTCGGGCGACCAGGTGGGAGAAACGTCGATGGCGTAGTTCTTAGTCAGCCGTCCAAGCGTCAGGGATGCAATGTCGAGTATGTAAATTTCTTCGTTTTCATCCTTGCTCAGCGTCAAAAGCAGTTTTTTGCCGTCGGGCGAGAAGGCGCCGCATAAATTGAGGCCTTTGAACGCGGCCACCTTTCGTTCCCTGCCGGTTTTCAGGGAGTACAGATATACTTCCGGCCGTCCGCCCCGGTAGGAGGTGAAAGCCAGGTGCTGGCCGTCCGGCGACCAGCGCGGCGAGACGACAATGCTTTGATGAGAGGTCAGGGGCTTGACGTCGGAGGCGTCGTAATTCACGGTGTAAATGTCGGCCCGGGAATTTTTTTTCAGAACAAAAGCAACGCGCGTGTTGAAATCGCCTTCGTCGCCGGTGAGCGCAAGAAGAATATCGGCGACCATGGCGCGGGCCGTGGCCTGCGGATTATCCGCTTTGCCGGAATATTTTCTGGTGAACAGCATCTGGCCGCGGCTGACATCATAAAGCCGGCTTTCCACGGAGATGTCTTTGGGGCCCGGGGTGATGTCACCGCTGAGCAGGAAATCCGCGCCGATCACCGTCCAGTCGGAAAACCGGATGGCGCCCGTATCCGGTTCCACGCCGTCAAGAAAGCTTTTTTTATCCAGGATATTAAAAATGCCCGTGAGGCCAAGAAAGCTTCTGACGTGATCGGAAAGTCTGGCGGGTATGTCGGAGGGATGGCCTGGACCCGCGTTTTTGATTTGAAAATCGCAAACGGCGATCGGGAACTGCTGAAAACCGGGCGCGTCGATGTCAATGTATACCTTGGCCGCGCAGACGCCCGTGGAGCCGCAAACCAGTAATAAAGGAAAAATGGCGAAGGCCAGGAAACGATATCGAAGGGTCATGAGAGAAAATATCCTTTATGGAATAATTTATCGAAGCTCCGCGGAATGAAACCGGATGCCGATTTCGATGGAACGGCCTGTGACCCATCCCGCAAGCGGCGGAAACGGAGCCGATTTTTTAACCGCGCGCAGAGCGGATTCGTCAAAATAACTGTTGCCCGATCGCTTTTCAAACCCGACATATTCCAGCGCGCCGCTTTGCGCGATGCGCACCTCGATTACGGCCGTGACGTTTTCTCTGGGCAAAAGCGACGCGGGCAGCGCCCAGTTCTTCTTGATTTTGGGCCAGATGAAGCGGCTGTAGTCGCTGGTTTTGGCCGCATCGGCCGTGGGCGTTCCTGTTGCGGACAAAGAGACGGCCGCAGGCGTCTTTCCGGCGGGCGCGTCTGTCTGGGACAGGTTTTTTTGACGGATCGAATTGATCGCTTTTTCGATGTCCCTCCGGTGGGATTCGTCTTTTTTGAAAATATGCGTTTTGGACGTCACGATGCTGTCGCGCTTGAGAATCACCGGCTGATCCTGATGCGTTGGCGCCAGCATGTCTTTGATGGCGGGGGCGTCTTGTGTTTCGCGCATGACGTCCGGGCCGACAAGCGCTACGGTATAAGCCGGCCCGAAGGTCAGCTGTTTGGTCGAGCCGGGGATGGACATCATGACGGCCGCAATGACAATCAGATGCAGGATCAGGGAGACGAAAAACATGTGGGTGGGGTTGCCGGTGGCGCCGAATGAGCTTCTGTCGAACATCCGGGAGGTCATTTCATGCCCTCGGGCGGTTCCGTGATCATACCGAGCTTGTCGATGCCCGCCTTGCGGATTTCCGACATCACCTCCACCACAAAACCGTAGGCAACGCTTTTGTCGGCGCGCAGAAAAATTTCACGGTCCACGCGGTCGGCGTAAATCGCGGAGAGTTTCGCCTGAAGGTCGGCAAGCGGCAAACGCGTCTTGTTTAAGAAGATTTCCTTGTTTTCGTTGATGGTCAGCACCAGTTTCTCTTCCGCGATATCGATGCTTTTGGATTTCACGCGCGGCAGATTGACGTCAATGCCCATGGACAGCATCGGCGCGGTCACCATGAAAATAATGAGGAGCACCAGCATGACGTCCACCAGCGGCGTGACGTTGATTTCCGCCATCGATCGTCTGTCCGTATTTCGTCTGCGAATTTGGCGCATAGGTTTCAATCCCGAATCTTATTATTTGCGGATCAGATAGCGCTCGACGATATTGAGAAACTCGCCGGCGAAATTATCCATGTCCTGCACCATGACTTTGGATTTGTTTAAGAAGTAGTTGTAGAAAACGACCGCCGGAATGGCCGCGGCCAGTCCCGCCGCCGTGGCGATCAACGCCTCGGAGATGCCGGGGGCGACAACCGCCAGCGTCGCTGATCCGCGCGCTCCGATGGACTGAAAGGTTTCCATGATTCCCCAGACCGTGCCGAACAAGCCGATGAAGGGGCTGGCTGATCCGGTGGTGGCCAGGAATCCGAGCGCGCCTTCGAGCTTGGTCATTTCCGTGTTGGAGGCTTTGTTGAGCGCGCGCTGAACATTGTCCAGAGACGACATGCCGATGTCCTCGCCGTGCGCCGCTTCTTTTACGGTCTTGTTCATTTTCGTCAATTCCGTATAGCCGACGCGGAACACTTCCGCCGTCGTCGAACACGGATATTTCTTGGCTGCCGGAAGCACTTCGGAGAGTTTGTTGCTGCGCTGATAATCGGAATCGAACGCTTCATTTTCCTTTTGAATTTTTCGGTAATAGCGAAACTTCAAAAAAATGATCGTCCAGGAAACGACGGAAAGAATCAGCAGAATCAGCAAAACAAATTTAACCATCAAACCGGCATCAAGAATCATGCCCAGCACCGAGCCGTGAAAGTTGCTTCCCATATCTAATGCACCGATATTATTCACCTTTTAATCTCCAGAGCGGGTTTTGAAATTTGGTGTAACCTAAAGGAAAAAAGAAGGCTTGTCAATACCTCTTTTTGGCTTCGGGGCCGCGCGGCGGGGCTTCAGACCTTCGGGGGTCCAGCCGATAAATCAGGTAAGGCTTCTTTGAAAAAAATCGTGCTGGAAAAAAGTTCTAATTGACGGGATAAGAGGGTTGTTGCTACATTGAAAACGCCATTTTTCCATTTTATTTAAAAGCTTCACGCGCGTTGTGAATCGACGGATTATTAACGAACGGTTTCTGGCGCATATTCAAACAGCCTATGCGGACCAGTACTGGCACGCGCTGCCCAGGGACGTGGCGAGATTCTGGAAAGCGCGCGCAGAGAGGCTTTATGCATCACCCTCGGAAACCAACTGACGACCTTCCTTCTTTGGATGCCCTGTTTGATTTTTCACCAGCCGATGCGCAAAACCTGATGATGGGTTTTGCCGAGGCGATGCGGCGGGGACTGACGCAGGCGTCCGGATCACTTAAAATGATCCCGTCGTATGTCGGCCGTCCCACGGGAAAGGAGCAGGGAACGTATCTGGCGCTGGATCTGGGAGGCACGAACCTGCGCGTGCTGGCCGTGCGTCTTGACGGGCAAGGCGGCGCGGCGACGGACGCCGCAAGCCGGTTTGTCGTCCCGCAAGATCGAATGCGCGGCGAAGGAACGGTGCTTTTCGACTTTCTTGCCGATTGCTTGTCTCTTTTTTTCAAAAACCATCGCCTGGATCGCCTTAGCCCCTGGGAGCTGGGCTTTACCTTTTCCTTTCCCGTCGCCCAGACTGCCGTCAATGCCGGCGCGCTTTTGACCTGGACCAAGGGGTTTACCGCGTCGGGCGTCGAAGGGCAAAATGTGGCCGCCCTTCTTGCAAACGCGCTGGCGCGCAAAAACTTAAGCGCCATATCGGTTGCCGCCTTGTGCAATGACACGGTGGGGACGCTTTCGGCGAAAAGCTATGCCGATCCGTCCTGCGATATGGGCGTCATTCTCGGCACGGGCACGAACGCCTGTTATGTGGAGGAGACCCAGCGGATCGAAAAATTAAATCCTTCCTTGCCCGGCAAAGAAATGATTATCAACCTCGAATGGGGGAATTTTGATCACCTGGAGACCAACGTCTACGATCAGACGCTCGACCGGGCATCTTTTAATCCGGGGCGGCAGCGTATGGAAAAAATGGTTTCCGGAATGTATCTGGGCGAGCTCGTGCGGCTCATGGTGGTTGATATGATCGAACAGGGAGAACTGCTGAAGCAAAAAGACGCAAGCGCATTTGCCTGTCCGTACAGCGTGACATCGGAACACATGGCGAAAACGTTTCATCCGGACGATTTTTTTGCGTCCTTCGGAATTGACGATGCGGCCGGCCGCGACGGCGTAACGATTGCCCGCGTCTGCCGCATGGTTTCGGCGCGGGCCGCCCGCATTGCGGCCGCGGCGATTGCCGCCGTCATTCTTCGCATGGATAAGGACCTCGGCAGACGGCATACCGTGGCCATCGACGGTTCGCTCTATGAAAAATATCCCGGTTTTGAAGAAAACATGCGCGGCATGCTGGAGGAACTTTTCGCGTCCCGCGCCGTCAACATCCGGCTTGCGCGCGTTTCGGACGGTTCGGGAATCGGCGCGGCGGTCATCGCCGCCGTGGCTGCGGCAAACAGACCACAAGGATGAAAAGTGTCCGGAGCGTGAGCCTTCAGGGTGGATGATTAAGGATTATTGCTTCCGCCGTTGAGTGTTCTCCATAAGTGTCAACGCCCGGCGGGCCTGCTCATAGCCCGGATCGAGCGCAAGGGCTGAAGCAAAATGGCTTTGGGCCTCCTGCACTTTCCCCTGGCCGGCCAGCGCCGCTCCCAGATTAAAATGCGTTCCGGCATTATTGTTGATCAGCAGTTCCTGCCTGTAGTGGGCAATCGCTTCATCGGGTTTCTTAAAGTGCATCTCCAGAAGAATGCCGATGTTATTATGCGCGTCGGGAAACCTCGGGTTGATTTGCAAAACCTCCTGAAAATTTTTCAAAGCTTCGTCCATTTTGCCTTGTTCCCGAAACACATTGGCCAGATTGTACCTTGCCTGGGCGAAATGGGGATTGATGCGCAGGGCTTCCTGATAATGACGGACGGCCTGCGCTTTTTCTCCTTGGGCATCCAGGGCGACGCCTAAGCTTGTATGCGCCAGATAATTATTCGTGGTTGACTGCAAGGCATGGTCAAACAGAGACCGGCTGTCTTTCCAGTAACCGCACTGCTTCCAGGTCAACGCCGCCAGAAGGACGCAAACTCCCAGCGCCCCGGGCAATAAAACCGTCTTGCGGATTTTTTCCCGCGGCCAAAGATGCCATGCCCCCCAGACCAGCAGAAGAGAAAGACCGATGGACGGCAAATACGTATAGCGGTCGGCCATGGCCTGAGCGCCCGCCTGCATCAGGCCGATCACCGGAAACAGCGTTCCCAGATACCACAGCCATCCGACCGGCAGAAAGGGCATCCTTTTGCCCCAATAAATTGCAGCCATGCTTATGGTCGCTAAAACAAGGACGGAAACCAGAATCTGCCACACGGGAAAGGATGGCGGGTAGGGATAAAAGACCGCCAGATTCATTGGGCAAAACGTTTTACCCAGATAGGCGGCATAAGAGATCAGCGCATTGGCCAGACGCATGGGCACGGAAACCGTGTCCAGTGAGACCATCCCGTGCGCCGCCTTCTGCTGGAAAATCAGCGCAACGCTCAATATCGCGGACAATGCGAAAAAAGGCGCTTTTTCCGCCAGAAGCCGGATCACCGCCTGTCTGGGGCTTGGGGGAGGATGGATCTTTTTCTTGGGGACAACGCTTTTTTCTTTTTTCCCGCCTTTCTTTTCGAAAGAGCCGGCCGCGATCACGCGCGCATCATTTTGGGGCGGAGAAAGCGCCTTTTGCCACCGGCCAAGCGGCCAGTAATCCACAAGCAGCATTACCAGAGGCAGCGTAATGAGCATGGGTTTGGACATCAGGCTCAAAACAAACAGGAGAAAGCAAATCGCGTATTTTGATATTTGAGGCCTTTCCGCATAAAAGGCATACGCATAAAGCGATGCCATGCCGAAAAACAGACTTAAGACATCCTTGCGTTCCGACACCCAGGCCACGGATTCGACGCGCAGGGGATGCAGCGCGAACAGGGCGACGGCGAAAAATGACGGCCAGAGGCTTTTCGTTGTTTTATGCAAAAAGAAAAATAAAAATAAGGCCGCCCCGATATGCAAAAGCAAATTGATGACATGATAGCCTGACGCGTTGGCGCCGAACACGCTGTAGTCCAGCATATACGAAAGCCAGGTGAGCGGGTGCCAGTAACTGAAGTACGTGGTCGTAAGCGCCCAGGACAACGTTTCCGTGTGAATGCCGGCTTGAATGTACGGATTTTCCGTGACGTACATGTTGTCGTCCAGATTGACAAACCCATTGAAGGCGACGCGGCCGAACGCCAGGCCGCAGAAAACGACAAGAGCCACGATCATTAAATATTTATGTTTTTTTTCAGTCATCGGGCCATCTCTCTGCGGGGGGATCAGGTCATGCGGGCGAGATTCAACACAAAACGAAGTTGAATGTCAAGATTCATTTTGGAAAGAGAGGCAGGGCGGTTGCCGGTTACAGGCTAAAGCCATTCGGGCGGGAAGGCGACGACATCATCGATGGATGACGCATCGGCCGCAAGCATCACCAGGCGGTCGACGCCGAGCGCGATGCCGGCGGCGGGCGGCATGGACTCAAGGGCTGAAAGAAATGTCTCCGGCATGATGTAGCGCGACCAGTTTTTGGCTTTGCGCTTGTCGAGAGCTTCCTCAAAGCGCAGACGCTGTTCGCCCGCGTCCGTCAGTTCCGAAAAGCCGTTGGCCAGCTCCAGACCGCCTGCGTAAAGTTCAAAACGTTCCGCCACGGAGGGATCGCTTTTTTTGATCCGGGCCAAAGCGGCAAGTTTCGCGGGATAGTCGTAAAGAAACGTGGGGCGGTCAATGCCCAGGTGCGGCTCAACACAGTCCACCAGAATTTCATCAAACCGGCCCTGACCCAGGGCCTCGTGCGCGCTCACCGGCGCATGGCGCGCAAACGCCTCCGCCACGGTTATGCGCTCCCAGGGGGGCACAAGGGAAATGGTTTTTCCTTGCCACGTCAAAGACCGGCTAAAGCCTGCGTCATGAAAAGCAGAGCAAACGAGCTCTTCGCACTGATTCATCAGCTGCTGATAATCGAAATGCGTGACGTACCATTCCAGCATCGTGAATTCCGGCAAATGGCGCGCGCCGCGCTCGCCGGCCCGGAAGCATTTGCAGATTTGAAAAATCCGGGGGTAGCCCGAGGCGAGCATCCGCTTCATGCACAGTTCCGGCGACGTTTGCAAAAACCAGTCTTGCGACTCAATGGCTTCAATATGTTCTTCCGGCGCGGGGGAGGGGACGCGGATCGGCGTTTCGATTTCCAGAAAATTGTGCGCGAGAAAAAAACGGCGGATGCCGGAAATTAAACCGGCGCGCAGGCGAAGCGTGTTCGCCTTGCGCGCCAGTTGGAAAGATTCATCTTTGCTCAATGCTATCCCTTAACGCGGGTCAGATATTCGCCGGTGCGTGTGTCGATGCGGATTTTTTCACCTTCGGTGACGAAGGTGGGCACCAGAACCGTCGCGCCGGTTTGTACCTTGACCGGTTTGGTTGCGCCGGAAACCGTATCGCCCTTGGCCCAGGGTTCGGCTTCGGTCACGACCAGTTCCACGAAGTTGGGCAGGCTAATGCCGATGGGCCGGTCTTCAAAAAGAAGGATTTCGACTTCAATGTTGTCGGTCATATAATTAACGGAATCGTCCACCTGGGCTTCCGTGAGATAGACCTGCTCATAGTTTTCATTGTCCATGAAACAGAATTTATCGCCTTCCTTGTAGAGATACTGCATTTTTTTTTCGCGCAGATCCGCCGGTTCAAACATGTCCACGGAGCGGAAGGTGCGTTCAAACTGGTTGCCGTTGATCATGTTTTTGAGTTTGGTGCGATACAACGCCTGGCCCTTGCCGGGTTTCACGAAATTGAATTCGGTGATGACATAGGGATCGCCGTCGATTTTCAGGCGCAGGCCTTTTCTTAAATCACTTGCGGTGTACATAAAAAATCTTTCTCCTCATCCTTTATTATTAGGATTTATTTGACGCCCTTCCTAATCCAATTATTCAAAAAAGTCAAAAAAATCTTGATGTTTGTTTAAATTCTTTTTGATGGATGAAGACAGGGCCAAAAGGGGGGCTTTGCCCGCGTCGCCGGGAAGATCGGCCACGTACTGAGGAAGCGCAAGCCCCGAAACCGTCCCGCGCAGCTCTTCCATCAGAGCCAGGCCCGAGGCCACCTCCGTGCGGAAATGCAGACAACCGCGCACCGGTTCACAGTGAAAAAGATAATAAGGCCGGACGGATATCTTTTGCAGGCCGGTGAGCAGCCCGCGCATGGTTTCCACGGAGTCATTGACGCCGGAAAGCAGGACCGACTGGTTTCCCACCGGAATGCCGGCTTCCAGCAGTCTTTCACAGGCGCGGGCGGATTCCTTCGTGATTTCGGAGGGGTGATTGAACTGCGTGTTGAACCACAGCGGCCGGTGGCGCTTCAAAATCCGGCACAGACCGGGCGTGATGCGCATGGGCAGAACCACCGGCGTCCGGCTGCCGATGCGCAAAACCTCCACATGGGGAATGGCCGCAAACGCGGACAGGATATAGTCGATTTGTTCGTCGTCGAAGGTCAGCGGGTCGCCGCCGGAAAGAATGACTTCGCGGATGTTCGGCGAGGCGGCCACATAACGGACCATGTGTTCAATTCTTTTTTTGACAGAGGCGGTTTCTTTTTCTTTCCAGAAGCGTTTGCGGTTGCAGTGCCGGCAGTAGGCGGCGCAGGTTTTCGTGACGACGGCCAGCGCCCGGTCCGGGTAACGGTGGATCAGTTTCGGCACAGGCATGAAGCCGTCTTCGTTCAAGGGATCGACCAAGGCCTGCTTTGTCTCTGTAATTTCCCGGAGGTCGGGCGCGCACTGGGCTAAAATGGGATCATTTTTCTCCCGTCCGGCAAGCGACAGATAATAAGGCGTGATGGCCAGAGGGTAAATTTCGGTGACAGCACACGCCCCGGCCGCGAAATCCGCGGGACGGTTTAACGCTTTTGAAAGCGCGTCAGGCTTCGTGACGCGGTTTTGCATCTGCCAGCGCCAGTTTTGCCAGTCGCGGGCGCAAACATGTGAAAACGGGTTCCGTGAAGATTTTTTATTCATAAAGCGATAACCTTTTGCGGCAGCTTGCGTATCACACTTTCCGGGTCGTGCAAAGAAAATCCATGGGGATTTCAAGCGGCAAAAAAGGTAAGAAATTAACCTTTAAAAATGTTATGTAAAGCCATCAAAATAACAGCGGAGGTCTTCCTTGACGCCTCTTCAGAAGAGAAAAGAGCATGTGGCGATGCTGTCGGTGGCGTCCAATGCATTACTGGTTATCTTCAAACTGATTGCCGGGATGATGATCGGGGCGGTTTCCATTATTTCGGAAGCCATTCATTCGGGCATGGATCTGCTGGCGGCGCTCATCGCCATGTTTTCCGTTAAAAAATCGCATCTTCCGGCGGATGACGGCCATCCGTTCGGCCACGGCAAGGTGGAGAGCATCTCCGCCCTGGTGGAAGCCGTTTTGATCTTTATTGCCGCTGTCTGGATTATTCTGGAAGCGATCAAGAAACTGGCCTCCACGCAGGAACTGGAACAACCGGCCTGGGGCGTGGCCGTGATGTTTGTGTCCGCCGCCGTCAACCTGTTTGTTTCCCACAGGCTTTTTGTCGTCGGCAAAGAGGCCGACTCCATTGCGCTGCAGGCCGACGCCTGGCATCTGCGAACCGATGTTTACACCTCCGCGGGCGTCATGGTGAGCCTGGCGATCATCTGGGGCAGCCACTATTTCTTTGCCGATCCGCGCATCCACTGGCTCGATCCGGTGGCCGCGATCTTTGTGGCGGTGTTTATTCTGAAGGCGGCCTACGATTTGACCGTAAAGGCGCTGGGCGACCTGATGGACGTTAAGCTTCCGCAAGACGAAGAAGAATGGATTCGCGCTGTCATCGTTTCCCGTAATCCCGATATTCACGGCTATCACCAGCTCAGGACGCGCAAGGCGGGAAATTTCCGCTTTATCGAATTTCATATTAAAGTTGATCCGCAAATGACGGTGCATGACTCACACGGCATCGCGTGCGATCTGAAGCATGCCATCACGATCAGGTTTCCCGCCGCGACGGTGACGATCCACATCGAACCCTGCGACGGCAACTGCACGGCCATGTGTCTTTCCGGCTGCCTGATGGCCGACGAGTGGCGGGCTCGCCTCAAAAATTCAAGCAATCTTATGTAGGCAGCACATCCGTTGCATCTGTTTATTGGCGCGGGCGTCACATCTGTGTATCAGCATGCGTCCCAATGTAACCTACGTTCTGGGACACATGAAACACTTTGTGAGACACAGTGTCCGGATCATTGTCAAATGATTCCGGTAAATATTTTTGGATGATTAACGATATCAGATACATGTGTGATTTTCTGATATGTGGCACGGAATCTGCTAAAAAATTTCATACAACTAAGTTGTAATTACAAGCCCTGTCCTTTCAGGTTCTTTTAGCTTCTTCCTGAAAGGTTTTTGTCTGCCGTCGGAGGGCATGATGCGTTCCGGCGGCAGCATCATTTTTCCAACGAATTTTTTATTCTTCCAGCCCGTACTTTTTCATTTTCCGGTACAAAGTGGCCCGCGATATGTCGAGCTGTCGGGCAATGCTGCTTTTGTTGACTTTCAGCGTTACCAGGTGGCGGATGAGCCTTTTTTCCGTGTCTTCCGGAGATTCCAAAACGATTTTATGATGGCGCCTGTGGTGGATGCCGACGACTTCCGGCGGAATCAGATCGGCGGTCAACCGCTCCGACACGGCGAAATTGACCATCCGTTCCACGACATTTTGCAGTTCCCGCACATTGCCCGGCCAGGCGTATTGCATCAAAACATCCCAGACTTTTTCGTCAACCGCGCTGATGGTTTTTCCAAGGGCGGTTTCATATTTTTTAATAAAGAGATTGACCAAAAGGGGAATGTCGTCTGTCCGTTCGCGAAGCGGCGGCAGATGGATGCTGAAAACATTGAGGCGATAGTAAAGGTCTTTGCGGAAGTTTCCCCGGTGCACCTCGTCAATCAGATCTTTATTGGTGGCGGAAAGGATGCGGACGTCGACTTCGCGCACATGGCCGCCGCCCACGCGCACGATGCGCTTGTCTTCAATGACGCGCAAAAGCACCGCCTGAATTTCCAGCGGCGTTTCGGCGATTTCGTCGAGGAATATGGTGCCGCCGTCGGCCAGCTCGAATTTCCCCTGGCTGCCGCCGCGCCGCGATCCGGTAAACGCGCCTTCTTCATGGCCGAACAGTTCGCTGGCGATCAGATCGCGCGGAATGGCCGCGCAGTTGATGGCAACATAGGGGCCGTTCCTGCGCGGGCTGCCGTTGTGAATCGCCTGGGCCAGAATGTCCTTGCCCGTGCCGCTTTCTCCCAGAAGCAAGACGCTGGAGGCGCTTTCGGAAATCATCGCGGCGTGATCAATGATTTTTGAAAAATCCTTGTTCTGGCGGCAGATGTCCCTGAAATGAAAATTGGCCTTGGCGCCGATGATCTTGGTGACCAGCGATTTGATTCTTTTTATTTCCGAGAAAATCAGAATTTTCCCGATGGTCACGCCGCTTTCGGCGAGAACGTGTTTGCACGTCAGGGTGAAGTCGCCCGGCCCCTGGGCGGTTTGCAGGCGAATTTCCAGATCGCTTACCGATTCGCGGTTGTTGATGATGTCGCAAAGCGTCCGATTTTCTTCCCCCTCGTAGATGCTGTGCAAAAGCTGTCCGATGCCGCAGGCGTCGGCAAGGCCGAACATTTTTTGCGCCGGTTCGTTGATGGCGTAAATGCGTCCTTCGTTGTTCACCGCGACCATGGCGTCGGGAATGAACGACACGATGGCTTTCTGCAGTCTGGCCATCGTGTCCGTTTCATTGCATGCGGCGTTGCGCTGGTCCAGGGCTTTGCGGATTTTCAATTCGTTTTCAATGGCGTGGGCGGCCGCAATGGCCATGCCCAGCGTGTGCGGATGCGATCCGTACAAAGCGGCAATCAGGGTGACGCCGCCGATCAGCTCGCCTTCCGGGTCAAAAATCGGCGCACTTGCCGCGGTGCTGTAATGGAAGCATTTCATGTAATGCTGGGGGCCGAAAATGTGCAGGGGTTTTGCGTTTTTCAGCATGGATCCCACGGTATTGTTGCCGGCGCATTCCAGCGTCCACAAAGAGCCGCGAACCCACTTGTTGAGCGCGCTGATTTCAGCGTAGCGCTGATCTTCCAGGACCTGAAGCAAATAGCCTTCGCGGTCGAAAAGCGCCATGCTGACGCTGGTGGTTTTCATGGTTTGATAAAGCCTGTCGAGAAACGGTTGGCTTGTTTGGATAAAAAGTTTGTTGTCGGCAAGCCGTTTTTGCAGATCGTGCGGAGACAGAATTATATTTTTCGGTTCGCTTAAGGGATCGACATTGAGTTTCCGGCAGTGCGTCCACTCCTCCAGAATTTCGGGAGGGACGATATTGGTGTCGATGCTGTTTGATCCGGAAATGAATTTTTCCCATTCCCGCAGGGTGAGTTCGTTGAACCGCTTCCAGGAATCCAGGATATCCTGAGGGGTAATCGGCGTTTCAAGGCTGATGTCGCCATGAAAAATTTTAAACCAGTCCAGGGGAGGCTTTTCGTTTTGACCGTTCGGAGCCGGGCGTGGCTGGTTGGTCAAATCGTCTGAAAGGTTTTTGTCTGAAAGCAGAATGTCCATCCTTAGTCCCTTGCTTCTTCTACCGTGAAGAATAGTGTTTCAACAGTGTTTCATGAGTCTGTCCGATGTGAAGACAGTATGAGACATAATTGAAACTATTTGTCCAGAAAAAAATGAAAAGAAAAAAGCAATATTGTTATTTGTGCTATATTATTAATAGCTTATGTTCTATTGCGTTGAGATGGCATGCATCATGCTAGTAGACTAGATTAACAAATGTTTACAAAATGCTTCCCCTTAGTCCCCCGGATGCTTCAAGCTTCCGTCCGGCGGATTAATCCGGCTGCCGGGAGTTTCGCGAACTGTCTCCCGGCAGCTTTTTATCAACTGAAAGTGTATCAATTGTGTAGCATCACCGTGTCCGACAGGCCGAATTGATGATACACATTTGAGGCAGTTGAGGGGGGATAAATGTGAAACGGTTTCGGAAAATAATTATATTTCTTGATACATCATATAGTTATGGTTTCAATTTTGTTGGTGGCATGACATCTGCTAAGCATCTGAAGCATAAAAATAATTTCTTGGTGTTCCGGGGTTTCCCCTTAGTCCTCCGGTGCTTTAAGCTTCTGTCCGGTGGATTAATAAAGCTGCCGGGAGTTTTTTTACGGACTGGCTCCCGGCGGCATTTTTTGCAAGGAGAGAGACGTTTTCTGGTTCCGCCGGCTTTTTTTGTGGCGGGGCTGAATCATGAATAGAGAAGAGAGAATGTTTTAATTGTAAGAACGGGGGAAATTGGGAGGCGGCTCGGGAAGGGCTGTTCCCTATTAGAAACGAAACTTACAGGCAGGCGTATCCTTGAAGCTTCAAACTCGGGCGGCAAGGATGCGGAAACCGAAAACACGATTACCGATTAAATTTATGGAAGGAAAAAGTTATGGAAAGAAAATCAGTTCGGAAGCTTATCGTCTTTGCCGTCATGTGTCTGTTTTTGACGGGTGTGGTGTCAACGGTTAACGCCCAGTGGTGGACGTCTTCGTCCTCCTCATCCTCTTCATCCACCTCGTCCACTTCGTCATCATAGGGATCCTCCAACGGCTGTCCGTCTGGCGCCATCTGCCGCGACGAAGCACCGACGGCGACCAGCAAAAACGGACCTTACAGCTATTCTTCAACAATATCGTTTCCCGGTGTGACCAACCTCGCGACGATTTATTATCCCACGGGAACCTCGGCGCCTTTTTCATCCATCGTCTTCATGCAGCCCTACATGGGAAACCAGACCATGAATTACGCCTGGGGTCCTTTCTTCGCCTCTCACGGCATTGTTTACGTCAACATGGATGCGCTTAGCACCTATACCGATACGGTTGATATCCGCGCGACCGAACAGTGGAGCGGTTACAATGCGTTGAAGAAACTCAATACCCGCAGCGGCCATGTGCTCAAAGGCAAACTCAACACCTCCAGAATCGGTTTGATGGGCTGGTCGATGGGCGGCGGCGCCACCTGGATCAACTCGGCCAAAACGGGCCCGAAGACCGCTTTGTCTTTAGCCGGACACAACATGAGCGCGACGAGCATCTATAAAACCGGCAGGTATACCAAATGCCCCATGCTGCTCATCAACGGCGCCACGGATGTGACGGTTCTGGGCGGCATGTACCAGTCGGAAAGCGTATACAACAGCATCCCGTCGAGCATTCCCAAGGCGCTTTATGTTGTCTCGCTGGCCGGCCACTTTGATTGGGGTTCACCCGACAGCCTCATGGCGCCCAATGCCGGTAAAGTTGCCCTGGCGTTCCAGAAGAGCTTCCTGGACGGCGACACCCGCTGGAAGGCTTACATCAAGAATCCGGGTGATGCCTTAACGTGGCGGACCTCCGGAATCTAGTTCCGGTTTAAAAAATCGAAAGGCCCGGTTACTGGATATTTCAGGGCATATATGTGTCCGGGTGGACGGATGTCCACCCGGACTTTTTTTAGGGGATGAAAAAGGAGTATGAAAGCAATGATGCGTCAATTCGTAACAATGATGTTTTTTACCGTTTTTCTGATGGTGTGCGCCTGTTCGCAGCAGGCTCAAACCCCCCCGGCGCCTTCAACCGATGAGCAAAAAGCTTTTTATTCCCTGGGCGTGTATCTTCATCGGGATACGTATCAGATGGAATTGACGCCGGAGGATTATAAGTACGTCCAGATGGGGATGGCCGATGCGGTCGCGGGGAAAAAATTCGCAACGGATCCGAATGCCAGCTCAGCGAAGCTCCGGCAGATTTTTCACGAACGCCTTGAAAAACGAAAAGCTCAGGCCAAAGAGTATCTGGCCAAGGTTGCCGCAGAAAAAGGCGCTAAGAAAACCGCATCCGGCCTGGTCTATCAGGAACTGGTCGCAGGCAATGGCGCAAGCCCCAAAGCCAGGGACCAAATCAAGGTTCAGTTTACCGGTACGTTCATCAGCGGGAAGGAATTTGACTCGACCTTCAAGCGCGGCAAGCCCTCGGAATATATTCTGGGCGAAATTCTTCCCTGTTTTTCGGAAGGCGTGGCGCTTATGAAAGTCGGCGGGAAAGCCAAATTTTATTGTCCGCCGGAAACCGCTTATGGCGATCTGGGGCAAGCGCCCATCATTCCCGCGGGCTCGATGCTGATTTATGAAGTGGAGCTTCTGGAAGCGAAGGCCGCGCCCCCCGCTAAGACCGATAAAGACCAATAAGCCCGTCACATAGGTGAAATCCTCGGGGCCGGCGATGAGATATGTCGCAAGCCCCGACATTTTTATTCCAACCGCAGCGGGCCGGGATTATTCTGATGCCAGGCCGTATTTGGTCATTTTACGGTATAACGTGGCTCTGGACATGTTGAGCTGCCGGGCTATGTGGGTTCTTTTAAACTTCAGCGTCATTAAGTGGCGAATCAGCCTTTTTTCCGTTTCTTCCGGCGATTCCGGATCGATGGCCACATTGCGCGCCCGGCGCGTCCCGACAATTTCCGCCGGAATGAGATCGACGGTCAATTTCTCCGACGTTGCGTAATTGACCATCCGCTCCACGACATTTTGCAGTTCCCGCACGTTGCCCGGCCAAGTGTATTGCAAAAACATGTCCCAGACCTTTTTATCCACCTCGGTGACGATTTTTCCCGTGGCGGTTTTGTGTCTGCGGATGAACAGATTGACCAGATGCGCAATGTCATCCGTGCGCTCGCGCAGCGGCGGCAGATGAATGTTGAAGACGTTGAGCCGGTAGTAGAGGTCTTTGCGGAAATTGCCCTTGTTCACCTCTTCGATCAGGTCTTTGTTGGTGGCGGAAAGGATGCGGACATCGACTTCGCGCACATGGCCGCCGCCCACGCGCACGATGCGCTTGTCTTCAATGACGCGCAAAAGCACCGCCTGAATTTCCAGCGGCGTTTCGGCGATTTCGTCGAGGAATATGGTGCCGCCGTCGGCCAGCTCGAATTTCCCCTGGCTGCCGCCGCGCCGCGATCCGGTAAACGCGCCTTCTTCATGGCCGAACAGTTCGCTGGCGATCAGATCGCGCGGGATGGCCCCGCAGTTGATGGCGATGTATGGGCCGTTTCTGCGCGGACTGGCGTTGTGAATCGCCTGGGCCAGAATGTCCTTGCCCGTGCCGCTTTCCCCCAAAAGTAAAACGTTGGAGGCGCTTTCGGAAACCAGACGGGCGCGATCAAGCACTTTTTGAAATTCCTGATTGCGGGAGTGAATGTCCTTGAATCGGACGTTCGCCTTGGCGCCGATGAATTTCGTGACCATCGATTTGAGACGCCGAATTTCGGACATAATCAGAATTTTGCCGATGACGCCGCCGCTTGCGGACAGGACCTTGTCGCAGGTGAGCGAATAATCGACATTGCCCTGGGCGGTTTGCAGGGGAATGTCCAGGTCGCTGATCGATTCGCGCCTGTCGATGATGTCGCACATGGCCTGATTGTTCCGGCCCGCGGTGGTGTCGTGCAAGCGCCGGCCGATGTATTCTTCCCGGTCCAGACCGAAGATTTTTTTTGCCGCTTCGTTGATGGCGTAAATGCGACCTTCGTTGTTGACGGCGATGAGGGCGTCGGGGATGCGGGTGGCGATGGCCTGCTGGAGGCCGGCCATGATGTCCGTTTCATCAAAAGCGGCGTTGCGCTGGGTCAGCGCTATTTGTGTCTTCATTTCGTTTTCAATGGCGTGCGCGGCGGCAATCGCCATGCCCAGCGTGTGGGGATGCGTGCCATACAGAAGGGCGGTGAGTGTGATGCCCCCGATCAGTTCGCCTTCCGGATCAAAAATCGGCGCGCTTGATGTCGTGATTCCATGGCAGAATTGCATGTAATGCTGCGGGCCTAGAATCTGGAGGGGCTTTTTGATCCGGATCACGGAGCCCACGGAATTGTTGCCTCCGTATTCTTCCGTCCAGAGGGCGCCCGGGTACCATTTGTACTGGCGGTTGATCTCCACATATTTATCATCCTGCATCACTTGCAGCAGATAGCCGTTGCGGTCAAAAAGAGACACGATGAAACTGGTGGTTTTCATGTAGCGGTAAAGCCTGTTTAAAAAAGGCTGACTGGTGGTGATGAAAAGCTGATTGTCGGAAAGCAGTTTTTGCAGGGCGCTTCCGGTTACAACGGGATTGTGCGGCTTGCCGAACGCGTCGAGATTGCATTTCCGGGAGAGCGTCCAGCCGGCTAAAACGTCTTCCGGGACGATGTTCGTATCAATATCGTTTGCTCCGCCGATAAATCGTTTCCATTCATGCTTTGTTTTCTCGCTGAATTGCCGCCAGGAATCCAGAATGTCCATGGGGGTAATGGTCCGTGACAGGCCGAATTCACCGTGGAAGATCTTGTTCCAGTCCAGATGCGTCCGTCCTTCTTCGGGGGAAGACAGCGGGCGGGCGGCTTGTATTCCTGATGGGGTCTTTTTTAAAAGCTTTTTTCCCTTGATCATGATTTCACGTTTCCTTCAATGGATGCGCCTGCGGCATGGATGGCCGCGTGTTATATTGATTTGCCGCGGCTCGTCAATCCGTATTTTTTCATTTTTCGAAATAATGTCGCCCGCGAGACGTTGAGCTGCTCGGCGATGTTGTTTTTGTTGAATTTCAGAGTCATCAAATGCCGGATGAGCCTTTTTTCCGTTTCTTCCGGCGATTCCAGATCCACATGCTGGCGGCTGGTGCGATGGATGCCCACGATCTCCGGCGGAATGAGATTGGCGGTCAGCCGGCCCTGCGACGCATAATTGACCATGCGCTCAACCACATTTTGCAGCTCCCGGACATTGCCGGGCCAGGAATATTGCAAAAAGATATCCCAGACCTTATCATCGACGGCGGTGAAGGACTTTCCCAGCGCCGTTTCATATTTCTTGATAAACGTCTTGGCCAGCAGGGGAATATCGTCCATTCTTTCGCGCAGCGGCGGCAGATGAATATTGAAAACGTTAAGGCGGTAGTAGAGGTCTTTGCGGAAATTGCCCCTGTTGACTTCTTCGATCAGGTCTTTGTTGGTGGCGGAAAGAATCCGGACGTCGACTGCGCGGATCTGGTTTGATCCGATGCGGATTACGCACTTGTCTTCAATGACGCGCAGGAGCACGGCCTGAATTTCCAGCGGCGTTTCGGCGATTTCATCCAGAAAGATGGTCCCGCCGTCGGCCATTTCAAATTTTCCCTGGCTGCCGCCGCGTCGCGACCCGGTGAACGCGCCTTCGGAATAACCGAACAGTTCGCTGGCGATCAGGTCGCGGGGAATCGCCGCGCAGTTGATGGCGACGTAGGGGCCGTCCTTGCGCGGGCTGGCGTTGTGAATCGCCTGCGCCAGAATGTCCTTGCCCGTCCCGCTTTCGCCCAGAAGCAGAACGTTGGACGCGCTTTTGGAAATAACGGCGGCCTCCGAAACGAGGCTTTTAAATTTTTCGTTCTGACCATGAATGTCGCTGAATTTCAGGTTGGCCTTTGCGCCGGCGAATTTATTGACCAGGGATTTGATGCGTTGAATTTCCGAAAAGATGAGAATTTTCCCGATGGCCGCGCCGCTGGACGAATAGATGCCGTTGCAGGTGAGTGTAAAATCACAGGGACCCCGCGAGGAAGATATTCTCACTTCCCTATCGCTCATGGATTTCTGGCGTTCAATCAGATTCAGAAAAGACCGGTTTTCCTCGTCGGCAAAGATGTCGCTGATTCGCTCGCCCAGGACGCTGCGGTCTTCCAGCCCGAACAGATTTTGCGCGCGCTTGTTGATGGAGGTAATGTATCCGTCCGTATTCACGGCAATCAGCGCCTCCGGGATGGACGTGATAATCGCTTTTTGCAGGCTGTAGGCGATATCCGTTTCCTGAAACGCGGCCTTGAGCCGGGTGAGCGCTTTTTGAATTTTCAGCTCATTTTCAATTGCATGAGAGGCGGCAATAGCCATGCCCAGCGTGTGGGGGTGTGTTCCGAACAGAAGGCAGATGATGGTGATGCCCCCGATGATTTCACCGTCCGGATCGACAATTGGAGCGCTTGACGTGGTGATGAAATGGAACAATTGCATATAGTGCTGGGGGCCGATGATCTGAAGGGGTTTTTTCTCTTCCAGGAGCGTTCCGATGGCATTGGTTCCGCCATATTCCTCCTTCCAGAGAACACCGGGGCGCCACTTGAACATGCTGTTGATTTCGACATAGCACTCATCCTGCATGACCTGCAGGAGATAGCCGTTGCGGTCAAACAGCGACACGGTGAAGCTGGTGGTTTTCATGGATTGGTATAGCCTGGTAAGAAACGGCTGGCTGGTTTCGATGAGCAGTTTATTTTCGTCCAGAAGTTGTTGAAGAGCCGGGCCGGTCAAAATTTTATTTTGCGATTCGCCCAGCGGATTGATGGAATAATTCCTGCTGCGCTTCCAGCTTTCCACGATCATGGGTGGAATAATTGATGTGTTGATGTCGTTTGCGCC
>CAZGDK010000031.1:0-27661 GCA_964525155.1 uncultured Smithella sp.
AAAATAATCATGTCGCAGTAATGTTCTGGGGAAATGACAATTCCGGAAATTGCAGCGCCAGTTCGCTGCCGGGAAGCAGTAGTGCCAAAATTACTTATGATGACAATATTCACGGTCAGGGCGCCGGAACCGAATCAAATCCTGTCAATTCCGCCGGAGGTTCGAGCGGATATTGTGAGCGCCCCAAGGTGGGAACCTATCAGTGGATGGAAGACGGAAACGTGCACAAAGTTCGTATTGAAGTCAAAAGGACAAAGGCCAGCAGAAGCTATGAGATCAAAGCCTGGGTAGACTGTCAAAATCCCTGTTGCGGAAGTTCCACAAATGTTGCCGGAACGTGTAATCCGGCCAATTTTGAGAATGTTTTTCTGGAATCGTATACGGATAATTCGCCCAAGATCAGCAGAGCAGTGACCCTCAACGAAAGTTTAAACACTGGTTTTAACTCTATGATTTTTGGATTCACCGTAGGGTCCGGATGGCAAACTCAAACGATTACAATCAGGAATTTTAAGATGTATTTTTTACCTTGATTTGAATATAATAACGTCAAACCCTGTGAAGAAAGAGGTGATGTTATGGCAACTGAAAACACGCCGCTTAAAAGCAACCTGCTGGATATTCGCGACAACAGGGCCATTCTCCGTGAAGTAAAGGTTACGACGGCATTGATATCGCCAAAATTTGATTTTTCGATATTTGATGCCGCATTTAAAGATGTCGAGGAGTTGTATCTCGGACATTATCACGGATATCGCGAATGCAATACGTCTTATCATGATTTCCGTCATACCATGATGGTCCTTCTGGCCATGTCCCGACTGATGCACGGGGCTTCCCTGCACGGTGTTGATTTCTCGGACAAGGATATCAATCTCGGGCTTATAAGCTCTCTGATGCATGACACCGGCTATATCCAATCCGTGGATGATGTTACCGGGACGGGGGCGAAATACACGATGGTTCATATCAGCCGGAGTATTCACTTTACGCAGAATTATTATGCCGGCAACGCGTATTTCGCATCCGATATGAAAAATTTTCATGATATTATGAGTTGCACCGGCGCTCAGACGATGGTTGGCGATCTGGAGTTTGAAGACGAAAATGTTGCCCTCCTGGGAAAAATGCTGGGTACGGCCGACCTTCTGGGACAGATGGCCGACCGGCTTTATCTGGAAAAACTGATTTTCCTGTATAATGAGTTTGAGGAAGGCGGAGTGCCGGGGTTTGACAGTGAGGTCGATATCTTCCGCAAGACGGTCAGTTTCTACAACCGGACGAAGGAAAGGTTTAGAGTAGACTTCGGAGATGTCAACCGGTACATGACGAGCCATTTCAAAAGCCGCTGGAATATTGAAAGCAATATCTATGAAGAATCGATAGAAAAAAATATCAACTATCTGAAATATATTCTCAAGGCCAGCCAGAAAGACATTTACCATTCGCTGCGCCGCAACGCGATTTCCTTCCAGTAGGCAATCGTTCCAATAATTGACATTTGTAATTGATGTGTTATGGTGCGTCATCGTGCATATGATGGATATATGCTTTGCCGCATTGAGGAGGTTTATGTGAATATTACCGTCAAAAAAGGACATCTCGCAGAAATAAAAACGCAGGTCATCATTTTGGCCATGTGCGAAGACGAAAAAGAATTAAAAAGCCTTGCCCGGATTGTGGATGATAAAACGCAGGGAATAATAACGGAGGTCGTGAAGAATGATGATTTTAAGGGCAAGCTTTCTCAGACGACGCTTCTGTATACACGAAACCGGCTGCCGTCTCCAAGAGTGCTGCTTCTGGGGCTGGGAAAAAAGGGGGAGCTGACCCTTGATAAAATCCGGGGCGCATATGCCAGGGCCATGCAAACTTTGCGCGGCCTGGGTGTCAAGGATGCGGCGACAGCCATTGATTTTGAAATTCCGCAGATGGCGGAAGAAAAAATTGCCGCGGCGATAACGGAAGGAGCTCTTCTCGGTCTTTATCAGTTCACGCCGTATAAAACCGTCGGACGCGACGATATCAAGGAAATGCGACAACTGGACATTGTGGTTGGAGAAGCTATTTTCTTACAGGTTCGCAATGAGATCAAAAAAGCAAAAGTGATTACGGACGCCGTTTGTTTCGCGCGCGATCTCATTTCCGCGCCATCCAATGAAATGACCCCATCGATGATGGCTGAGCGCGCCCGTTTGGTTGCAAAAAGAAAAGATGTCTCGTGCACCGTTTTGGACAAGGGCAAGATGAAAGCCCTGGGAATGAACGCTCTGCTGGGTGTCGCTTCCGGCAGCCATGAGCCTCCGAAGTTTATTATTCTGGAATACACAGGCGGTAAGAAAGGCGCAGCGCCGATTGCGCTGGTCGGCAAGGGACTGACGTTTGACAGCGGAGGCATCAGCATCAAGCCCGCCGAAAAAATGGACGAAATGAAAACGGACATGTCCGGCGGAGCGGCGGTCATGGCGGCGGTCATGGCGGCGGCGGATTTGCAGTTACCGATTAATCTGGTCGGTTTGATTCCAGCAACGGAAAACATGCCCGGCGGAAGCGCCTACAAGCCGGGTGATATTTTAAAATCCTATTCAGGAAAAACCATTGAAGTGCTCAACACGGATGCGGAAGGCAGGCTCATTCTGGCGGATGCGCTTGCGTATGCGCTGAAATACAAACCGGCGGCGATTATTGACATCGCTACCTTGACCGGAGCCTGTGTGGTGGCGCTGGGCGAAGATGTCATCGGCATGCTTGGGACGGATGAAAAACTTAAAGCGGACATTAAAAAGGCTTCGGAGGCGACAGGCGAACTGGTCTGGGAGTTGCCTCTGTGGGATCTGTATTCCGAATTGATTAAAAGCGACATTGCGGATTTTAAAAACACCGGCGGACGAAACGCGGGGACGATCACGGCGGCGGCGTTTTTAAGCAAGTTTGTCGGAGACTGTCCCTGGGTTCATCTGGATATCGCGGGCCCGGCATGGTCTACAAAAGACAAGCCCTACATTCCCAAGGGCGCAGCCGGCGTGACGGTTCGGCTGCTGACGGAATTTCTGCAAAATCGTCTTCATTAAAAATATATGCGACCGCTTCTGGAAATCGATAACCTCAAAACCGTTTTTGCTACGGCCAAAGGCAGCATCAAAGCCGTGGATGGCGTTTCACTGAGCTTGCGCGAAGGTGAAACACTGGGTGTTGTGGGGGAATCCGGATGCGGTAAAACCATGCTGTCGCTGTCGCTGATGAGACTGTTGCCTTCCAACGGCAGGATCGTTGAAGGTCGGATCATCTTCGACGGGCAGGATTTATTGTCTTTGTCCGAAGAGGCCATGAGACAGATGCGGGGTCGCGATATCGCCATGATTTTTCAAGAGCCGATGACGTCTCTCAATCCCGTTTTGCGCATCGGCGATCAGATATCGGAAGCCATCCGTCTGCACCAGAACATTCCCACAGGCGAAGCCCTGGAGATGAGCATCCGGCTGTTAAGCGAAGTTGGCATTCCCGACCCGCAAAGACGGATTCGTGATTATCCTCATCAGTTAAGCGGCGGCATGCGTCAGCGCGTGATGATCGCAATGGCCATGTCGTGCCATCCCAAACTTCTTCTGGCGGATGAACCGACAACGGCGCTTGACGTGACCATTCAGTCGCAAATTCTCAAACTGATTTCCAAGCTGAAGGAAAAAAACAACATGGCGGTTATTCTGATTACCCATGATCTGGGCGTTGTCGCTCAAGCCGCCCAGAACGTTGCCGTCATGTACGCCGGAAAAATTGTCGAGATCGCCGGCGTGGAAAAACTGTTTGCCCGGCCCGGTCATCCCTATACGCAGGGGCTTATTGAATCGCGGCCTTCGGCATCTCCTGAAGAAGATGATCAGGATAACGCCTATTTAAAAACGATTCCGGGCACGGTCCCGGCTCTTTTTGATCTTCCGTCGGGGTGCCGGTTTGCCGACCGCTGCAGTCATGTTATGAATCAATGCCGTATACAGGAACCGCCGTTAATTGAGATTGAAGATGGACACGGGGTTGCCTGTTATCTTGTAAAGGAAAACAAGCGCTGAAGGAGTCTTAAGGCCTATGGCCAATGTCTTGCTCGATATTCAAAAACTGGAAAAAAAATATACGCTCAGCGGCGGTTTTCTGAAAGGCAAAGCCAGAACCGTTCCTGCGGTGGATGGCGTTGATTTGCAAGTTCAACAAGGAGAGACGCTGGGGCTCGTCGGAGAGTCGGGGTGCGGGAAATCAACGCTGGCTCGCATCATCATCAGGCTCGAAAAACCCGACGGCGGCCAGGTTCAATTCAAGGATACAAATGTTTTCGGGTTGTCACTAGACGAGTTGAAAACTTACCGGCGGCATGTACAGATGATTTTTCAGGATCCCTATTCATCGCTCAATCCCCGAAAGTCCGCAATCAGCATTATATCGGAGCCGCTCCATATTCATCAGGCCGGGTCAAAACAAAAGAACCGGGAAGAGGTTGAATTACTGATGGAAAGAGTTGGCTTGAGCAAGGAGCAGGCCGGCCGCTACCCTCATGAATTCAGCGGAGGGCAGAGGCAGCGCATCGGCATTGCCCGGGCGCTGGCGTTGAAGCCGGAACTGATTATCGCCGATGAACCGGTTTCCGCTCTGGATGCGTCGATTCAGGCCCAGATTTTGAATCTTCTCAAAGATCTGAAAAAAGATTTCGGCTTGACGTATTTATTCATTTCTCATGATTTGAATGTGATCCGGCATGTATCAGACAGAATTGCCGTGATGTACATGGGGCGAATTGTAGAACTGGCGGACAAAAAAAATCTGTACGCATCGCCCCAGCATCCTTATACAAGAATGCTTCTGGCCGCTATGCCTGCGTTTAAATCGGCAAAGCGAAAAGAGGATACCGTTATTCTCGGAGAGGCGGGGCGCGCAGGAGACAGGGGATGCAGCTTTAAAAACAGATGTATTTTTAAAATAGCGATTTGCGAAGAAACACAGCCACAATTAATACGATACCAGGAAAGGGGATTCTGCGCCTGCCACCGCGCGGGCGAGATTTGATGTTATGCTTCAGGAAGAAAAAGTAACATGGAAAAATGGAAACGAGATTGGAGAAGGCATGTGGGCCTCATCCCGAAATGATCGCGGCGTTGTTATTTGTCATCCTCATCCACAGATGGGCGGATCAATGTACAACAATGTAGTGGAGGCGATTCGGGATGCTTTTATATCGCAAGGATATTCGACATTGAGGTTTAATTTCCGCGGCGTCGGGGGGAGTACAGGCCGCTATGACGAAGGCCGGGGTGAAAAGCAGGATATATTATCTGCCTGTGAATATTTGAAAGGACGGGGGATAAAAAAAATTGCTTTAGCCGGATACTCTTTTGGGGCCTGGGTGGCGTGTAACTTATTGAAAGAGAATCCGTCAATGTTCGAGAAGGCAATCCTGGTTTCACCGCCTGACAAATTTGTCGTCTTTGATTGGAATGGATTGGAAGATGCTGTTGATCTGATCGTTTGTGGAAAGCTGGATCCCTTTTGTGATGTCAATAATTTGAAACTCCATGCGGAAAAGATTCATGCGATGTTCAGGGTGATGCCGTCGGTAGATCATTTCTATGACGGATATGAGACTCAGTTAACGGATTATTTAAATCAGCACCTCAATGAAAAAAAATAAAAAATAAATTAAAAAAAAGCTTGATTTTAAAAAAAATGATGTTATGGTTTTAAAAAATTTGAGATGTTAGTAATCTCACCATGTTAGATTGCGATTGTAATTGCTAGGAAATTTGTAGTGCTGAGATCGTTTCAAAAAAAGGTATAAATAAACCGCATAGAATTCTTGAAACACAAGAAGAGTTCGTGCGGTTTTTTAGTTTCTGACGATCCCTGATCGGAAGAAACAAAATTTTGAAAGGGGGACTTTAAGCTTTGGCAGAAGGAAAAGTAAAGTGGTTCAACGAGAAGAAGGGGTTTGGTTTCATTGAGAACGATGAGGGGGGAGATGTCTTCGTTCATTATAGTGCGATCAGCGGAACAGGATTCAAAACTCTTTATGAGGGGCAGAGAATTCGTTTCGATATTGAACAGGGTAACAAAGGACCCAGCGCAGCGAATGTTCAGCCACTATAATTATTCCACGTAGAAATGTTTTAACAAAATGCCCCGCCGGTCGGGGCATTTTTTTTGGCCGAAAGTTTTGCGAATTTTCTTAATTCCTTTTGAGCCCGGGCATTGATCACGAAAAAAGCGATGATGGTGGAAATCGGAAGGGCCGCCCAGGCGCCAATAAGGCCGATCCATTTCGATAAGATAATCAGTAAAGGGATCAGTAAAACCGTATCGCGAATAAAAAGAAGATACATGGCCAGTGTTCCTTTTCCCAGACCGATGAACATATTGATATAGATGGTAATGGGCGCAGAGAAAACAAGCACGGAGATGTAAATTCTCAAAGCGGTGGCGGCAATGGCAATCAAGTCAGGATCATTTGTGAAAATTGCGACGATGTCTTTTGCCAGGATGATCAGGATAATGGAGGATATCGCGGCAAAATAGGTGGACACTTTCACGGAAACATTGACCGATTTGCACAGACGATCGTAAAGCTTGGCACCCTGACTGAATCCAACGACAGGCATCATGCCGAAACCAATGCCGAAGAGGACCATGGTGACCAGTCCGTTGACGCGGAAACATATGCCCAGAGCGGCAATGGCTGAAGAACCAAAAGGCGCCAGCACATGATTATACACAATCAGGACCATGGTGATGACCAGATTGGTAATCACTGAAGGCAAGCCGGTGGAGAAAATGTTTTTAATAATGAACGGATTCGGGACCAGGTATTGCCATTTCAGTTCGTATTTTGATGATTTCAGCTGCAGAAAGTAAACAGAAAAAAAACAGGCGACAAACTGGGCGACAACCGCGGCAAGGGCTGCGCCCTGAATTCCCATGCGGGGAAAGGGGCCGACGCCGAAAATAAGAAGAGGATCCAATACGGCGCTGATCAGCGATGAAATGAGAACCACATACATGGATAAAACCGGACGCCCTTCCGCGCGAAGAAGATTGTTGGTCATCATGGAAAAGAAAAGAAATGGAGCGCTGAAAATAATCACATCCAGATAGGCGCGGCAAAGCGGCATGATCTCATCAAACGCCCCGAAGAAGAAAAGGATGGGATCACGGAAAAAAACAACGGCCAGAATCAAAGTCACCCCGAAGAAAAGCGAAAGAAAATAAATCTGGCCCGCAGTCTGTTTTGCCTGTATAACCTTTTCCGCGCCGAACATACGTGAGGCATAAGAACCTGCGCCGACACCCGTTCCGACGCCAATGGCGGCGAAAATCATCTGAATCGGAAAGCACACGGTGAGAGCGGCCAGCGCCTGAGGACTTAACCGGGCCAGCCAGAATGTGTCGATGACATTGTAGATGGAAATGGCGATCATGGCAATAATCGACGGCCAACTCATTTTCAGAATCAGGGGAAGAATCGCTTCTTTTGCAAGATCCAGTCTTTGGGACATAACAAATAATCGGCCGCAAGCGGCAACGTTAAAAATAATATTTTACAAAACTCACGTAATTTATCTGAACATTAAAGATCAATATTTTCAAGAAGTATGTCATGAATAAAAATTTAATCGTTATCCTTGGGCCCACGGCTTCAGGCAAAACATTTCTCGCGGCGCGTCTGGCGTTTGACCTGGTAGGTGAAGTCATCTCGGCGGATTCACGCCAAGTCTATCGTGGAATGGACATTGGCAGCGGCAAGGATTTGTCTGAATATATAGTGGAAAACAAGAAAATCCCGCATCATTTGATTGATATTATCGATCCGGTTGAGGAATTCAATGTTTTTGAATTTCAAAGACGCTTTTATAAAATATTTGCCGACCTTTTAACCCGGAATGTATTGCCTGTGCTTGTCGGCGGTACGGGGCTTTACTTGGAGTCGGTATTGACGGATTATCAGATGCCTCAGGCGCAATGCGATGAAATCCTGCGCCGGGAGCTTTCCGCCATGACAATGCAAGAGCTTCAAAGCGTTCTTCTGGCTCTCAAACCTCAGTTGCACAATAAGACGGATATGGAAGACAAAGACCGGCTGATCAGAAGAATAGAAATCGAACGTGTTCGGAACGCCACTCAGAAAAGTGTCGACCGCCGGCCGGCTGTTCATCCCTGCGTTTTTGGCATTTTGCATGAACGCACGGAATTGAGGGCCAGGATCGCCGCCCGGTTGAAACAGCGCCTGGCGGAAGGAATGATTGATGAAGTCCGGAAACTGCATGACGGGGGAGTATCGTGGGAACGTCTGGAACGTTTTGGACTGGAGTATCGCTATATCGCCTGGTATCTGCAAAACAAAATAAATCTGGAGGATATGACCCAAAAGCTTGGAATCGCCATAGGTCAATTTGCCAAAAGACAGATGACCTGGTTTCGGAGAATGGAAAAAAGAGGCGTGGCGATTGATTGGATCACTGGCAATGACTATGCTCTGCTGCGGCAGAAGGTTCTCCGGGCATTGTCATGAAAAAAGCATCCTTGATGAACGATTATCTTGCCCGGTACGCCGTACCTCTTACCTGGTCTCTTTATGCGCGCAGGCTCGATCACATAAAGCAGGCGGTTGTCATTCCGGCGTATGCGGAACTGGATATGCTCTTTGCCACACTGGCATCCCTTGCGGACAATCCGGCATCAAGTCTGGAGCAGACACTGGTCATCTGTGTCATCAACAATAAGGACGATGCGCCAGAAGATGTGCGCGACAACAATTCAAAAACCATCCAGGCGCTGCATGCGTTGATCGATCAACGCTCTTTGAATTCATTGGACGTAAATCAAGGCATCCGCGATTTACTGCATATCATTGCCGCAAGCGCCATCAGGCTGGGATACATCGACGCATCTTCTCCGGGGCTTGCAATTCCGCAAAAGACCGGCGGAGTCGGCATGGCCAGGAAAATCGGCATGGACGCGGCTCTTCGCGTATGGCGCAATGCGGATGAAGAAGGCGGGCTGATGCTGAGTCTGGATGCCGATACCCTTGTGCAATCCGACTATCTGCCGGCGGTGCAAAGCGCCTTCCAGCACCATAAATTCAGCGCGGGCGTTATCCGCTATGAACATCAAATGCCGCCCGACAGGGCAGGACAGGCTGCGATCAGCGCCTATGAACTGTTTTTGCGCTACTGGGTGATGGGGCTGACTTATGCGGGCTCCCCGTATGCATTTCATTCCATCGGATCGACGATAGCGACGACGTCTGATGCTTATTTGACTGTTCGAGGGATGAGTCGCCGCGACGCGGGGGAGGATTTTTATTTTTTAAATAAACTGGCAAAAATCGGTCCGGTTCAGTCCATTCTGGAAACCGTGGTTTATCCGTCCGCCAGAATATCAGGCCGGGTGCCGTTTGGAACAGGGGCAAGCGTCGGGAAAATAGTCGACCGTCCCGATCATAAATACGGTGTTTACGATCCCCGGGTTTTTAGAATTGTAAAATTATGGCTCGAGTGCCTGAAGGAATCCTATGAACGCTCTGTGGATCAGATTCTGGAGTCAGCAAAAAACATCCATCCCGCATTAGAGATATTTTTAACTGAAAGAAAATTTGTTGCGGTGTGGCCGAAAATTCGCGGGAATGTCAAGGATCGCAAAACGTATGAAAGGCAGATGCATGGCTGGTTCGACGGCTTTGAAACGTTAAAGTTGATCAACTATCTGACGTTCGGATATTATCCGCGCATCGCTTTAATACCGGCTGTAAGCGAAATGGCGAAATGGCTCAATATCGACCTGCCGATGGACGCTTCCGGAAGTCCTGATTCCGGTCCGGATGCTCTCGGTTGTCTTCTGAAATATCTTCGTCTGCGCGACGCGGTGATTCCATGGAAGACACAGGCAATCTCTTCTTGACTTGCTCTAAGGATTGCGCATATAGGCAGCGCCATAAGGAATTAAAATTAATTTTGGAGGACACTTATGCGGAAAGTCTTGACGAATATATGCTTTGTTTTTTTATGTGTTCTTTTTCTAACTGTTCATTGTGGTTGTGGGAAAAAAGAAGACGTCCCGAAAACGACGGCTCCCGCCGATAATCAGGTTCAGCAGACGGTTCAGACGCCGACGCCCCTCGAATCCCAGACGCCCGTGATCGCGCCGGAGGTAAAAGATACGTCGATTGCTCCGACAAAAGATATCGTGGTCAGTGTGGACGGCGCTGTGCTGAAAAAATCTGAACTGGATAAAAAAGTCAAGGAAACGCTGTCCTTTTTTAAAGGAAAAATTCCTGAAGATAAGAAGAAAGAATTTCAGGGTGGTTTGAGAAAAAGAATCGTGGACGAGTTTGTGATTCGCACGGTGCTGACCAATGAGCTGAATAATAAGAAAATTGTCGCCACGGATAAAGAGATTCAGGATCAAATAAAGAAAATAAAAGCGAATCTTCCCGCCGATAAAAGCGTCGAAGCGTTTATGAAGGAAAACAAAATATCCAGGGACGATCTGGCCTTTGGCATCAAACTGCAAAAACTCGTTACCATGGATTTGGGAAAAAAAGTCAAACCTTCGGAAAAAGAAATCAGCAAATTCTATGAGGAAAATAAAGATAAATTTGCGAAATCCGAAAGCGTGCATGTCCGGCATATTCTTGTGACCATCGATGCTAAGGATGATGAAAAAACAAAGACGGAAAAGAAAACTAAAATAGAAGGTTTGCGCAAGCAGATTTTAGACGGGAAGGATTTTGCGGAAATCGCCAAAACCAATTCCGATTGCCCCAGCAAGGAAAACGGCGGCGATCTTGGGGATATTAAAAAGGGGCAGACGGTCAAACCGTTTGAGGATGCGGCCTTCTCCCAGGAGATCAATGCCGTCGGACCGGTTGTCACCACGGAATATGGCCATCATATCATTCAGGTCCTTGGTAAAAATCCGGCGAAAGTTACCAAAATTGAAGAGGCAAAAGACAAGATCGCCATGCATCTGGAACAGCAGAAGGTCGGGGATGCCTTCAATAAATTGACCGAACGGCTAAGAAAAAAGGCGGTCATTATGTATTATGAAAATTAATGAGAATTCGCAAAGCCGGTCAAATTCATAGAGGCCTTTGGGTGTTGGGTGGGGAAGAATCCTGCGTTTATCTGGTGGAGGGCAGAGATTCTTCCGCGCTGATCAGCGCCGGAATCAGTTATATTTTGCCGGATTTTTTCAGTCAGTTGGCCGCATGGAAGATTGCCCAAGAGAAGATTGAACATCTCATCATCCTGCATTCACATTTCGATCATGTGGGTCTGGCGCCTTATTTGAAGCGCAAATGGCCTCAATTAAACATTTATGCCTCAGCCCGGGGTTGGGAGGTTCTGCAAAACCCCAAAGCCGCCCCGGTCATTGAAGATTACACGCTCAAGGTATGTCAAAGAGTCAGAGGGAATAATGACGCGTTGAAGGACCTGGACTGGCAATGGCGAGACGATATAAAAGGAGACATCCTGGGGCAGGGAAGCCGCATTGATCTGGGGGGGGTGTGCATTGAAATTCATGAAACCCCCGGCCATTCATCATGCTCCATCTCGGCTTATGTTCCTCAGCTGAAAGCCTTGTTTCCGTCGGATGCCGTGGCGATTCCTTATCGGGATGAATATGTCATTGCCGCCGGTTCAAGCTTTGAAAAGTATTGCCGGAGTCTGGATCATCTTGCCTTACTGGATGTTGACCTGATCGGAGCGGATCACTACGGATACATCATGGGAGATGAGGCCCGGCATTACCTGTCAAATAGCAGGCAGGCGACAAAGCAGATGATGAATGCCTTAACCGCTCAGCTGCATCAAACAGGCTCAGTTGAAACAGCCGCGGCCGAGTTGGTCGCCCGGCATTTTGAGAGACGCCCCGATTATTTCATCGCGCCCGCCATATTGATTTCCACCTATACGCAAATGCTCAAACAGTTTGAACGCGACGGACAAGATCCTCCTATTTGAAACTGTGCTCGCTGTCCGGAAAAGCGCCTGATTTGACTTCCTGGATATATTTCTTGACCGCGCTGCGAATATCCGCATTCAAATTAGCGTATTTTTTTACAAATTTTGGTGTCATGCGATCATACATTCCCAGCATGTCGTTGACCACCAGGACCTGCCCGTCACATTGCACACCCGCGCCGATGCCGATTGTGGGAATGGAAAGAGCCGCAGTTATTTCGGCAGCCAATTTTTCCGGCACACATTCCAGGACCAGGGAGAAGGCCCCGGCGTTTTCCAGTGTCTTGGCGTCCCGGAGCATTTGTTCGGCCGCGTCTTCCTTTTTGCCCTGAACTTTATAGCCCCCCAGTTGATGAATCGACTGGGGGGTCAGGCCCAGATGCGCCATGACGGGAATTCCGGAGCTGGTGAGCTTGAAAACCGTTTCCGCCTGCTCGTCGCCGCCTTCGAGCTTGACGGCCTGAGCATCCGCTTCTTTTAAAAACCGGCCGGCATTGGCCAGCGCCTGTTGCGGAGAAACCTGGTAGGATAAGAACGGCATGTCCGCCACGATCATGGCGCTTTGAACGCCCCGGGCCACGGCCCGCGTGTGATGCAGCATATCCTCCATGGTAACAGGCAGCGTCGTGTCGTAACCGAGCACCACGTTGCCCAGGGAATCGCCGACCAGAATGATGTCGATTTCGCTTTCATCCAGAATCGACGCCATACCAAAATCGTAGGCCGTCAGCATGGAGATTTTCTCACCCTGGTTTTTCATTTTTTTAATGTCGAGGATGGTTTTGCGGGAGATTTTACTTTGCGTGCTCATGGTTTGCTCCTTTCAGAATCGCAATGATTTTTCCGGCCTGTCCGGCGCTCAACGTTCCTTTTTGCCCGGCGAGTCCCACCGTAATCTTTCCCATCTGTGCGTACAGTGAAGAAAGATGGGGAAGAAGGCTTTCAAAGGCGTGAACGTGTTTTTGAATGGTCCCCGCGTCGCCGCGGGCTATCGGTCCTGTAAGCGCCTGAGCGCAGCCCTGCTTTTCAATATTCTTTAAACTTCCGTAAACCAGAGGCAAATAGGCCTTGCGCGCATCTTTGGGAGAAATGCCGATGGATAGATAAATGGATTCAACCACGCTCATCAAAGAAACCAGATAATTGGAAGCGATGCAGGCGGCTGCATGGTAAAGAGGCTTTTGTTCAGGAGAAATCAAAAGGGGGATGCCTTGCAGATCACGGACAATGACGGTGGAAATCCTTTTGGCGCCGGGGCCTGCCGTAACCCCGAAATAGCTGCCCGGAATACTGGCAATCGCGCCTTCAATGGAAGAAAAGCTCTGAAGCGGATGAATGCTGGCAATGGTTGCCCCGGCATTGGCGGCGGACTGAAGAAGGTCCAGACCTCCTGCTCCGCTCATATGAAAAACCGTTTTTCCTTTCAGAGATGCCCCCCGGGCAATGTCTTCACAAGCGGACTCAATTCGGTCGTCGGGTGTTGTGATTAAAATACAGTCGCCGAAGGTTGCGGCGTCGACGGCCCGTGAGAAGAGCGGAGCGTTCGTGTAAGCCTTCACTCTTTTTAAGTGAGCGGGGGATAGATCGGCTATTGCCGCAATTTCATGGCCGGCTTTACGCAACAAGCACGAAATGGCCGTGCCAACCATGCCTGCGCCGACAATAACAAATTTATGGGGTTGTTTTTTTCTCATAAGCAAAGAAAGCTTTCCGCAAAAATGAATGGAAGACCTGTATCCGAAAGTAGAAGAGAACATTGCCGTCTCAGTCTGTAAACAAGTGATCCAAGCGGTTGAAAATTTTTAACACACGGAAATGTCCCCGTCAAACGGTATTTGCTGGATGGGGACAGACAAAGAGTCTTGTTTTTAGGGAGTCTCTCGGCTATATAACGACCGGGGAGTTTCTATGAAATCCGTGGATTTAATGATTTTTGATTTTGACGGAACGCTTGCCGATACGGGTGTTGATCTGGTGGCCTCCATCAATCATACCCTGACATCCATGCATCTCCATCCCAGGCCCTATGAGGAAATTATCGGGTTTGTCGGCGATGGTGTGCGCAAGCTTATCGAGAAATCTCTCGGCGACGTTTATCAATCGCGAATAGACGAGGCCTTGAAAATATTCAGCGCTCACTATGAAGATCATCTTCTGGATGCGACTGTTTTATACCCGGGCATCGAAGAAGTGCTGACGCATTATCGTCATAAAAAGAAAGTCATCCTTACCAATAAGCGTTATTACATGGCGCTTACGATTGCACGCGGTCTGGGCATTGAAAAATATTTTCTGGAGATTGTGGGTGCGGATTCCACACCCTACATGAAACCGGACCGGCGCGTTGTGGACTACCTGTTGACCAAATATGACGCTGCTCCCGGGAAAACCGCCATCATCGGCGATGGGGTCAACGACATTGTGGTGGCTAAGAATGCAGGAATTATCTCCTGCGCCTGTCTGAACGGTCTGGGCAACAGAGACACGCTGCTTCAAATGAAGGCGGATGTTTATTGTGAAAGTCTCATCGAGATCAAGACGCTGTTTTCATAACCATGATTGAAAAAATAAAGAAGATGATTGCGCAATATTCCATGATCCGGGAAGGAGACACGGTGGTTGTCGCCTTGTCCGGAGGGGCGGATTCCTGCGCTCTTTTATCCATTCTGGTTCAACTGGCGAAAGATGATCGCTTCAAGCTCATAGCGGCTCATTTCAATCACGGTTTAAGAGGAGATGAATCGGATGCGGAGGAGCTGTTCTGCCGCAATCTGGCGCAAAAGTTAGGAGTGATGCTGGTTACCGAAAGAATGACGTCAACCGCCGTTCCCAGAGGAGACTCTCCGGAAGACTACTATCGCAGGCAGAGATACCGCTTTCTGGATAGCGTTGCAATGGAGTGCGGAGCAAAAAAAATCGCCCTCGGGCATCATCTCAACGATCAGGCCGAAACAGTATTGCTCAACATTCTGCGAGGCAGCGGCGCGGACGGCCTCAAAGGAATGTTGCCGGTTCGGGATCAGCGATACATTCGTCCGATGATTAAAACATCTCGGCGGGACATTGAAAACTATCTGGAAAAAAACGGCATTGAATATTGTCAGGACAGTTCCAATCAAAACTGTGATTATTTACGAAACAGAGTCAGGCTGGAGCTCATGCCGCTTTTGAAAGAAAAGTTCAACCCACGGATAGAGGAGGGGCTGGCGCGCATGGCGGAAATTGTCGGCAGGGATGACGATTATTTAAGTGACCAGGTTCACAGCATCGTCAATTCGCCCGATATTCAAAAAAACAAAGGCATGGTATCTTTTCCCGCCGTTTATTTGAACGCATTACCGGAGGCGCTCAGATTCAGGTCGGTCAGGGCTCTGTTGGAAGGCATGACAAAAGACGTGAACGGCTTTAGTTTTAATCATATCCAGTCGATCATTGACCTTATGAATCATGGCGCGACGGGAAAACAAATTTCACTGCCGGCGGGACTTTTGGTTAAAAAACAATATGACCGTATTATTATGGAGTTTTGCGTGATCCCGGAATCGCCGCACTATGAATATATTCTGCCTGTTCCGGGAATCGTTGACTTGAAGGAAAGGCGTATTATGTTATCAGCCGGCATTGGAACGGCCCAAGAAGTCGATTATCAATGCAAGAATAAGGTTTATCTTGATTATGACAAGCTTCAGGGGCCTCTGATTGTCCGAAATCGCAGACCCGGCGACTGGTTTGAGCCCTTGGGAACGAAAGGTTCTCAGAAAATCAAGAAGTTGTTTATTGATCATAAGATTCCGCGTTTGGAAAGAGAACGCATTGCTTTTATTGCGGATCGGTCGTCCGTTGTCTGGATTGAAGATCTGCATCTATCCGACAGGGTAAAAATATCGCCGGAAACAAGGCGAATTCTGATATTGGAGATAAAAAGGGCCTCCTGACGATTTGTAAGAAAATATTTGAGATAAATTGGATATTATTATAAAGATTAGCAAACACTTTAACTTAAAGGAGAATGAGATTGAATCAGTTTCAAAAAAACATAGCACTTGTTCTGACGGTGCTTCTGGTCTTTTTACTGGTCTGGCAATTATTTAATCAACAGAAATCCAGTACGAAAGATATCATATACACGGAAATGCTTGCCCATTTGAAAAATGGCGAGATTACTGAGGTCACGATTCAGGGTGACTCCATTACGGGAAAGCTGTCCAATAACAGCACCTTTAAAACCTATGCCCCCAAGGACGATGAACTGATCAGCGCTTTTCGGGAAAAGAACATCAAAATAACGGCAAAACCGCAGGATGAAAACCCCTGGTACATGATTTTTGTTTCCTGGTTTCCCATGCTGCTGCTTATCGGTGTATGGATCTTCTTTATGCGCCAAATGCAGGCCGGCGGTGGAAAAGCCATGTCCTTTGGAAAAAGCAGGGCAAGACTGATTACCGATAAAACCAAAAAAGTGACGTTTGCCGATGTGGCCGGTGTTGATGAGGCCAAAGCGGAGCTTGCGGAAGTCATTGATTTCCTGAAGGATCCCAAAAAATACACCAAGCTGGGAGGTCGCATTCCCAAGGGGCTTTTGCTTGTTGGCCCTCCCGGAACGGGCAAGACCCTTCTGGCCCGGGCGATTGCCGGAGAGGCCGATGTTCCGTTTCTGAGCATCAGCGGCTCCGATTTTGTCGAAATGTTTGTTGGTGTCGGGGCCTCCCGTGTGCGTGATCTCTTCGGCCAGGCCAAGAAGAATGCCCCTTGCATTATTTTTATCGACGAAATCGACGCTGTCGGGCGGCATCGTGGCGCGGGTCTCGGGGGCGGTCATGACGAACGGGAGCAGACGCTTAACCAGTTGCTCGTGGAAATGGACGGTTTTGAATCCAATGAGGGCGTGATTCTGGTGTCCGCCACCAACCGTCCCGATGTTCTAGATCCGGCGTTGCTGCGCCCTGGGCGTTTCGATCGTCAGGTTGTTGTTCCTCTGCCGGATGTCAAAGGCCGGGAAAGAATATTTGAAGTGCACGCGCGGAAAACGCCCGTGGGTGAAGATGTTAATTACACTGTTTTGGCCCGTGGAACGCCCGGAACATCCGGCGCCGATATTGAAAATCTTGTCAATGAAGCGGTTTTGAACGCCGCAAGGCTCAATAAGGACAAAGTCCACATGTCGGATTTTGAGTTCGCCAAGGACAAGATTCTGATGGGTGCGGAACGCAAAAGCATGGTGATCAGCGAAACGGAAAAACGCAATACGGCCTATCATGAATCCGGTCACACGCTGATTGCGCGGCTGATTCCGGGTACCGATCCGATTCACAAAGTCACGATTATTCCACGCGGCAGGGCTTTGGGGCTAACCCAACAGTTGCCGATTGACGAGAAACATACGTATCCCAGCCAGTATCTGGAAAATAATATCGCCATTCTTCTGGGCGGGCGCGCGGCGGAAGAACTGGTTTTGAAAGATTTCACAACCGGCGCGGGAAATGATATCGAACGCGCCACCAATCTGGCAAGAAAGATGGTTTGCGAGTGGGGAATGAGCAGAATCATGGGGCCGCTCAGCTATGGCAAGAAGGAAGAACAAATCTTTTTAGGTCGTGAGTTTGCTACACACAAGGATTACAGCGAGGAAACAGCAAAGAAGATAGACGAAGAAGTCGTTTCCATCGTCAAACGCAATTACGACAAAGCCATGTCGCTTTTGACCGAGCATATTGAGATTTTGCATCGCATGTCCAAAGAGCTTCTGGAAAAAGAAGTTTTAAACAGTTCGGAAATCGATGAGATCATCGGCAGCGCGCTTCCGGTCGGACATGTGACGCAAACGCAATAACTCACCTTTTTTCGCAACCATCAGGTGACATGCTGTGAGGATAGTTAAAATCAATCATTTTAACGAAGCGGTTGAACTGTTTCAAAAAATCGGCGTCGATCCCTACGGCATTGGGGCAATGGCCCCCAAAACGTTTTTTGTCAACATTTTCATTCCGGCATTGCCTTGTAAAGTGGCCAATATTCTCAAGCAGGAAATGCTTTCGCTTAGCGCTGATGCGGCTGTGGCGCGAGGAAGCGTCGCTTGCAGCATCGAAAAAACAGATGTTCTGCTCATGGGCACCCGCAAACAGTTTGCCCGGCTGACTCAAAAAATATCGCAACAGCCCTTTGGCCTTGCCCTCCTGGCGGAGCAGATCGGTCAACTTCTCAAAAATAATGATCAGAATCAATTTCTTCTAAAGACATCGCGCCGCCAAATTGCATTGGGGCAAAAGACATTAATTATGGGGATTCTGAACGTAACGCCGGATTCATTCTCCGACGGGAACGTTTATTTCAACCGTCAAAAAGCCATTGATCATGGTATCAGAATGGCCGACGAGGGCGCTGATATGATTGATGTCGGGGGGGAATCGACAAGGCCGGGAGCAAAGCCGGTCACGGCGCGTCAGGAATCGGCGCGAGTGCTGCCGGTCATAGAAGGGCTTATCGGAAAAATTAAGATTCCCATCTCCGTCGATACCGCGAAAGCATCCGTGGCGCAGGCTGCGCTCCATGCGGGAGCGGAAATTGTCAACGATGTAAGCGCACTGGGCGATAGAAAAATGGCTTCGGTCGTAAAAGAGGCCCAGGCGGGATTGATTTTAATGCATATGAGAGGCACACCCCAAAATATGCAAAAAGGCGATCTGGAATATGAGAATTTAATGAGTGACATTATCGCCTTCTTGGATGAAAAATGCCGCAGAGCTCAGCTTACCGGGATTCCCCGGAATAGTTTGATTTTGGACCCGGGCGTCGGATTTGGCAAAACCTATGATGATAATTGCAAAATAATCAATCGATTAGATGAGTTAAAGGGATTGGGGCTGCCGTTGCTGATTGGAACGTCTCGCAAGGCGTTCATCGGAAAAATCACCGGAGGAAATCCCGAAGAAAGACTTGAGGGAACTGCGGCAACCGTAGCCGCTGCAATAATAAACGGCTGTCATATTGTAAGAGTTCATGACGTGGCTTTTATGAAAAGAGTTGCGGCCATGACAGATGCGATTGTTCACGCCGCGTGAGGGCATATGGTTTACGGGATAGGCATTGATCTGGTGGAAAACGACCGGATGGGGGAGATCATTAAAAAATGGGGAGACAAGTTTTTAAGCCGTGTCTTTTCCGTAAGGGAGATTGAATATTGCGGACGTCACGCGCAAGCCCACATCCACTACAGCGCCAGATTTGCCATTAAAGAATCTTTTCTCAAGGCCATGGGAGTGGGTTTGGGGCGTGGAATAAAGCTAATGGAAATCGAAGTTATCAATGAGGAAAGCGGCAAGCCGAACCTGGTTTTAACCGGAGGAGCAAGGCAGTTTTATGAAAAAGCCGGAATTGTGAAGAATTTTATCACCATTACGCACACAAAATATTATGCAACCGCTGTTGTTTTATTGGAAAAATAGTTTTTTTAATGATATGGGGCTTGACGTTGAATGATTGAGCAAAACAATTTGGGACACGCTCTTTTTGAAGTAATATCGGAAAGCTCTAAACAAACGTTCGAAATCGGTCTGGCCATCGGACGCAAAACCCGAAACGGCGACACATTTGCACTATCCGGAGAATTGGGCGCAGGAAAAACCTGTTTTACAGGCGGACTCGCGCGGGGGCTCGACGTGGGCGGTGATTATTCCATTACCAGTCCCACGTTTACGCTGATCAATGAATACATGGGACGATGCCGATTATGCCATTTTGACGTCTATCGACTGGCCCAAGCAGCGGACCTGGATGACATCGGGTATGATGAATACATTTCCGGCAACAGCGTGGTGGTTATCGAGTGGGCGGAAAAAGTTGCGGATGCATTGCCTGACGATACGATAACAATCCATTTTGAATATTTGGATGAAAATAAAAGAAAAATTAAAATCAGCGGCCCGAATCAAAGGGTTCGCGAATTAGTTCAGGACATGCAGAGGGAGGTCTAGCTTATGGGATTGGTTGTTCAGAAATTTGGAGGAACATCAGTTGCCAACATTGAGAAAATAAAAAATGTTGCCAACAAGGCGATTCGTGAGAAAAAGGCGGGAAACGAAGTTCTTGTCGTTCTCTCGGCAATGGCCGGTGAAACAGACAGGCTCATTAACCTGGCGCACAGCGCCGCGGACACGCCCGATGAACGGGAATATGATTCCCTGATATCGACGGGCGAGCAGGTGACCATTACGCTTCTGTCCATCGTGCTCAATGCCATGGGGTATCGCGCCAGATCGTTTCTGGGATTTCAGGTTAAAATCCTGACGGACAGCGCCTTCAAGAAAGCCAGAATATCGCTCATTGATACGGGCGCGATTCAAAGCGAACTGCAAAAAGGCACGATTATTGTCGTGGCCGGATTCCAGGGCATTGATGAAGAAAATAACATTACGACGCTGGGCCGCGGAGGATCAGACACCAGCGCGGTAGCCCTGGCGGCGGCTCTTAAAGCGGATCGGTGTGATATTTTCACCGACGTGGACGGTGTCTATACAACAGATCCGAATATCTGTTCCAATGCAAGACGGCTCGACAGAATATCCTACGATGAAATGCTGGAAATGGCCATGACAGGCGCGAAAGTGCTGCAACCCCGATCCGTGGAAATGGCCAAAAAATATGATGTGCCCGTATATGTTAAATCAACATTTACCGATGAAGGCGGAACACTTGTAACGAAGGAGGATAAAGAGATGGAGAAAGAAGTGCTCTCAGGAGTTACCTATGATCGCGATCAGGCGAAAATTACCGTAGTGCATATCCCGGACAAGCCGGGGATTGCGGCATGCTTGTTTTCGCCTTTGTCGGAGCGCAACATCAGCGTTGACATGATCATCCAGAATGTAAGCGCCCAGGGGCACACGGACATCACGTTTACGGTTTCCAAAAAAGAAATGAAGGAAGCGCAGAAGATTGTCGAAGCGACGGCGAAAGATATTGGCGCCAAGAAAGTTGAAGTGGATGATGATGTGGCCAAAATATCCATTATTGGCGTGGGCATGGTCAGCCACTCCGGCGTGGCGGCAAAAATGTTCAAAACCATGGCGGATGAAAACATCAACATCATGATGATCAGCACCTCGGAAATCAAAATATCGTGCATCATTCAGAGAAAATACACGGAATTGGCCGTCACGGCGCTTCATGACGCCTTTAACCTGGAAAAGAAAAAATCATAAATGGCGTCTCAGCGACAGATAAAGGGGATCATCGCGATAGCAATTCTTATGGCGATGATTCCCTTTTTTCGTTTTTTCAAAACCTCTTTCATGGATTTTCAGGAGCCGGCGTTTTCTCGTTCAAATCAGGAAAATATTGCCGTTGAAATTCTTCAATCACATGGCAGTTCGGGTATTTATTTTATTGATCGATCCATGACACTCAATGAGCTGTTACAAGTGAATGATCCGGATAAAACAATTAAAAAAACTTTAAAACTGCAAAATGGAATGGCCATTAAACTGACCGGTGACGGGCAGAATCAGGATATTTCGATTACCACGATGGCTGCCGCAAAAAAACTGGCGCTGAGCTTGACCATAGACGTCAATCAGGCAACAAGAGACGACCTGATTCTGATTCCCGGCGTGGGAGAGAAAACGGCTGAAAAAATCGTTTCTCGACGCCGCGAGATCGGCGGGTTCGGACATATTAATCAATTGATGGAGATTGACGGCATCAAGGAAAAGAAGCTTGCGAAATTGTCAAAATATCTGCATGCGGGAAACGATGCGGATAGAAACCATTGAAATCAGGTTCTGCTGTAGTTTTGATAGAAAGCCAGTACACGCTTAACATAGGTTTGTGTTTCCCGGTAAGGGGGAACGTTGTATTTATATTTGGCGACGGCCCCTTCGCCGGCGTTGTACGCGGCCAGCGCAAGCGTTAAATTGCCCCTGTAGAGGTTCAGCAGGTAGCGCAGATAACGGGCGCCCCCTTCAATATTATTTTCCGGATGAAAAGCATCTTCAACGTTCAGGGCGCTGGCCGTTTGAGGCATCAGCTGCATCAGACCTTTGGCCCCTTTAGGGGATACGGCTTGATGGTTAAAGTTTGATTCGGCCTTGATAACCGCTTTGATCAATGCGACATCCAGATTGAACTTGTTGGCGGCTTTGGCGATGATTTTGTCGTAATCGGAGACCTTGATGCCTTTGGGAAAGTGCACTCTTTTCTCCCTCATGATCATGACATACTTGGCTTTGTGATTGGAGGGCACGTTGGTGAGATGTAGCACGCCTTCAGAATCTTCGTACTTGTAAATGTCGGCATAAACTGCCGAGAGGGGCGCGCAAAGCGTTATTACAACGATAAAAACAAACCGGATGGCCATTCTTTTTCCCAACACACTGTTGTTCGTATTTAAGATCATGGCGTTATCCTACTTGAATGAATCCTTTTGTTCAAGAAAAATTTGTTTTTATTTTAACGTGACACGTCCCCGCCATATTCCTTATCGAATAAACCTTTATAAGTCTTTAGTGATATGTGTCACGATAAGTCCATATTGGTTTGTTCTTGACATGAGGTATTGATGGTGATATTGACCTCACCACTTCACAATGAAGTATGTCGGGGCGTGGCGCAGTCTGGTAGCGTATCTGAATGGGGTTCAGAGGGCCGGTGGTTCAAATCCACTCGCCCCGACCAATTTTTATCTTGATCTTAGCGCTTTCATTTCCATACTTGTTATTCGAAAAAAAATTAAATGACAGGTGTCATGTCCTTTACAAAGTTTTCAATGAAATCATCTTTCTCTTGCATTAAAGGCAATTATAAAATAGATGACGTAAGCAGACAAAGAGCTTAATTTAACTGCTAATGCGGATGAAAATAAATGATCATCCGAATTGACATTATAGGAGAGCATTATATAATCACTCCCGTAAAAGCGCGAGAGTGGCGGAATTGGCAGACGCACTGGACTTAGGATCCAGCCCGCTCACGCGGATAGGGGTTCAAGTCCCCTCTCTCGCACCAGTGTAAGAGAAAATATTATTTCAACATAAGGAGAAAAAAGTAGTGAGCGATTATGTCGTAAATGTAGAAGATATCAGTCAGGTTAAGAAAAAAATATCCTTTGATATTCCCTGGGCGTCCGTCAAGGAAGAAATGGATAACGTTTATCGTGAGATTAACAAAAAAGCGAAAATTAAAGGCTTCCGTCCCGGCAAAGTGCCCAGAACGGTGCTGGAAAATTTCTTTAAAGCAGATGCGGAAAGCGAAACGATGACGAATCTTGTCAATAAGCACTATTGGCAGGCCCTGGATAATCGCAGCCTCGTGTCCCTGTCGCGTCCGGACATTGAGCAAAACGGCATAAAAGAAAATACAAATTTTGCTTTCAGTGCATCCTTTGAAACGGAGCCCGCTATTGAACCTCAGGGTTATAAGGGCATCGAGTTGGAAAAAGTCAATACGGTTATCTCGGAAGATGACATGGCAAAACGTCTTCAGGACATTCGCAAGATGTTTGCAACCATGCAGGATGTCACGGATGACCGGCCCGCGGCCATGGGCGATTTTGTGACCATTGACTTTGCGGGAACACTCGACGGTGAGTCTCTGCCGGAATTAAAATCGGAGAACTATTTACTGGAACTGGGATCCAAAAGATTTATTCCCGGTTACGAAGAGCAGATTGTGGGAATGAAAGTCGGAGAAGTAAAAGATGTCCATGTGACATTTCCCACTGATTATCATGAAAAGAAAATGGCTGGAAAAGATGTCATCTTCAATGTGGCGCTCAAAGGACTGAAAGAGCAGCAACTTCCAGAAATAAATGATGAATTTATTAAAAATTTTGATAAGTACAATACGCTTGAAGATTTAAAAAATGATGTCCGTAAATCCATGGAAGATCAATGCCAGCGCCAGAGCGCCAATCAGTTGCAGGATAAAATTGTCGAAGCGCTACTGAAAGTCAATGAATTTGAAGCGCCTCCATCACTGGTTGAGCGCCAGATTTTCTATATGATGGGTGACACGCAAAAAAGAATGCGCGCCGCGGGAATGGCGGAAAACGAAGCCATGGAATTGAGTTTCCGCATGCATGACCAGTTTAAGCAGGAAGCGGAAAAAACGGTCAAGTCGTTTCTTCTTTTGAAAAAGATTGCGGAAAAAGAGGCCATTACGACGACAGACGAAGATATGGATAAACATTTCAATGAATTAGCCTCTATCCATCACACCGATTACGAGGTGGTTAAAAGCGCTTATGATGACGAGGAACGCATCAATAATCTGAAATCGGAGCTGATTCACAAGAAGGTATTTGACTTTATCGAACGAGAGGCCAATATTAAAATCGTTGAAAAAGTGGGAATGGTGGAGGTCGAACAGTGAATCTGATACCCATGGTGGTGGAACAGGATGGCCGGGGGGAACGGGCATTCGATATATATTCACGGCTTTTGAAAGATCGAATTATTTTTCTGGGAACGGCAATAGATGATAATGTCGCCAATGTAGTGGTGGCGCAGTTGCTCTATCTGGAAGCGGAAGATCCCGATAAAGAAGTGTTTTTTTACCTGAATTCTCCGGGAGGCCATGTCAGTTCGGGAATGGCCATTTATGATACCATGCAGTACATTAAACCTCCCATATCCACGGTTTGCATGGGACAGGCGGCCAGCATGGCGGCTATTCTGCTGGCAGCGGGTGAAAAAGGACGACGGTTTGCGTTGCCTCATTCCAGGATATTAATTCATCAGCCTTTGGGGGGCTTTCAGGGGCAGGCCACCGACATTGATATTCAGGCCAGGGAAATATTAAGATTAAAAGACGAATTAAATCAAATCATTTCAGATTTGACGTCTCAGCCTCTGGAAAAGATTAAAAGTGATACGGAAAGAGATTATTTCATGACCAGTCAGCAGGCTAAAGAATATGGCTTAATTGACGAAATAGTAATAAGAAAGTCGATGTCACCTGTTAACAAATAAAGGAGAACATAAGTGATCAAAAGAAGTAAAGACAATAGGATGGGGCAAGGTATGCTTTTTTGTTCTTTCTGTGGGAAAATGCAAAGTGAAGTTCGTAAGTTAGTCGCAGGTCCGACGGCTTACATTTGCGATGAATGCATCGAATTATGCCGATGCATCGTTGAGGAAGAAGAAAAAACCGTCGAAAAGGGTTCGAAAAATGTCCTGCCTGAACCCAAGGAAATTAAAAAATTTCTGGATTCCTATGTGATAGGGCAGGAAAAAACAAAGAAAATTCTTTCTGTTGCCGTTTACAACCATTATAAAAGACTTTTTTCCAACGTCAGTTCAACCGATGGCGTTGAGATTCAGAAAAGCAATGTTCTGCTGATCGGCCCCACAGGGTCGGGGAAAACATTGCTGGCCAAAACGCTGGCGAAATTTCTTAATGTTCCTTTTACGATAGCGGATGCTACCACACTGACGGAAGCAGGCTATGTCGGTGAAGATGTGGAGAATATCATTTTGAGTCTGCTGCAAAATGCAGACTACGATGTGGCTCGCGCATCAAAAGGTATTGTTTATATTGATGAAATCGACAAAATAGCCAAAAAATCAGGCAATCCCTCCATTACCCGAGACGTTTCCGGCGAAGGCGTTCAGCAGGCTCTGCTCAAAATTATGGAAGGAACCATGGCCAATATTCCTCCCAAAGGAGGACGTAAACATCCGCAGCAGGAGTTTATTCAGGTTGATACAACCAATATCCTGTTTATCTGCGGCGGAGCATTCAATGATCTGGAAAATATCATTTCCAAACGAATCGGCACGAATACGATGGGATTTGGCGCAGAAATTAAAAGTAAGAAGGAAAAGAAAGTGGGAGAGATGTTGTCCGAAGTCCGATCGGAGGATCTCCTCAAATTCGGTTTGATTCCGGAATTTATTGGTCGTCTTCCGGTTATATCCACGCTTGATGATCTGGATGAAAGCGCACTGGTTCGTATTCTGATTGAACCCAAAGATTCCATCATCAAGCAGTACAAAAAATTATTTGAACTGGAAAACGTCAATTTGAAGTTTACGGACGGTGCGCTGCGTTGTGTGGCCAAACTGTCTATGGAGCGTAAATCAGGCGCCCGGGGTCTGCGATCCATCCTGGAAAACACCATGCTGGAAGTGATGTACGATATCCCGTCCCAAAGAGACATCAAGGAATGCGTGATAAGCGAAGAAGTCGTCATCAATAAAGAAAAGCCGATTCTAATTTACGATACCAAGTCCGAATCCGCTTAAAACTTAAACTTAGGAAGAGTAAATGTCTGAAGAACAAAACCTGAATGCTACGGATAAAACGAATATCATTCCGCTGTTGCCATTGCGGGATGTCGTTGTTTTCCCCCATATGATTGTTCCGCTGTTTGTAGGCCGCGAAAAGTCTATCGCGGCGCTGGAATCCGCCATGAAATATGAAAAAGGCATTTTCATGGTCGCACAGAAAAACGCCAAAAAAGATGATCCCGGCGAAGAAGACATTTATCGCGTTGGCACGATTGGAATCATCATTCAATTGCTCAGACTGCCGGATGGAACGGTAAAGGTTCTGGTGGAAGGCAAGACGCGCGGGGCCATTAAGGAATATCTGAAAAATGACGATTTTTTCCTCGTTAAAGTCAACGAGATGGAAGATATTGATGATGATCAAAACGATGTCCGCAAACAGGCTCTGATGCGCAGCATCAAAGAATCGTTTGAGCTGTATCTGAAACTCAGCAAGAAAGTCCATGTGGAAATGATGGGCACCATTACAGCCATCGAAGACCCGTCAAAACTGGCGGATGTTGTCATCACGCATCTCAATGTCAAGTTGGAAGACAAGCAGAAAATCATGGAAATCTATAACATCGGTGAGCGATTGGAGACTATTTATTCACTGATGCTTTCCGAAATTGAAATTTTGCAGGTTGAGGAAAAGATCAAACGGCGCGTCAAAAAACAGATGGAAAAAACGCAAAAGGATTATTACTTAAACGAGCAGATGCGCGCCATCCAGAAGGAAATGGGGGAAAAAGACGATTTCCGAAACGAAATTGCAGAACTGGAAAAGCGTCTCAAACAGAAGAAACTCTCCGAAGAAGCCACAAAAAAAGTTCGTCAGGAAATCAAAAAGCTGCAAATGATGGCTCCGATGTCCGCCGAAGCTACGGTGGTTCGCAATTACATCGACTGGCTTTTGGATATGCCCTGGTCGGATGTTACAGATAACAAATACACCCTGAAGGAATCGGAAGCGATTCTGGATGAAGATCATTATGGATTGAAAAAAGTCAAGGAACGCATCATCGAGTATCTGGCCGTTCAATCGCTGGTGAAGAAGAACAAAGGCCCCATTCTTTGTCTGGTCGGCCCTCCCGGTGTGGGAAAAACATCCATTGCCAAATCGGTGGCCCGTGCGACCAATCGCAAGTTTGTGCGAATTTCTCTGGGCGGCGTAAGAGACGAAGCGGAAATTCGCGGCCACAGGCGAACCTATATCGGCGCCATGCCGGGCAAAATCATCCAATCTCTGAAAAAGGCCGGATCAAATAACCCTGTTTTCTGTCTGGATGAAGTGGATAAACTCAGTTCCGACTTCCGCGGCGATCCGTCCTCTGCATTGCTTGAAGTTCTGGATCCCGAGCAGAATGTTGCCTTCAACGACAATTATCTTGATGTGGATTA
>CAZGDK010000032.1:0-1454 GCA_964525155.1 uncultured Smithella sp.
CTTCGCGTGCAGGACTTCACCATACTGAAATTCATGCTGTCGTCCATTGTGGTCGCGATGGTCGGCGTCTACATCCTTCTTGACATGGGAATGGTGAAACTTTCCGTAAAGCCGATGATCGCGGGCGGCGTCGTGGTCGGCGGCCTTCTCTTCGGCGTCGGCTGGGGGCTGCTGGGTTACTGCCCCGGCACTTCCGTGGCGGCGGTCGGGGAGGGGCGTCTCGACGCGCTCTGGGGGATCGCGGGCGGCCTCGTCGGCGCGGCGCTTTACGCCGAGGCCTTTCCGTGGATGAGCCGGACGCTCCTCACCATGGGGAATTACGGAAAAATCACCATTCCGCAGGCGCTGGGGATGAATCACTGGTACGTCATCGGCGGTGCGGCGGTTCTCACGCTTCTTTTCTTCATGGTTTCGGAGAAGAAGGGGCTATAGAAAGACGTTTTTTGCTTTGCACCCCGAGCGGTCTCCGGATAAACTTTTCCGGAGGCCGCTTTTTTCATTCCCTGCCGGTCGAAAAGAGTGTATGCTTTCGGGGTGTGGAGTTGAATTTGAAAGGACGGGGAGTTTATGGAGAAAAAAGTGCGTGAAGTGGTTTTCGTGTATTCTGTTGTTCTCGTCATGCTGCTCTTTGCAGCGCAGGCGCAGGCGGGAGGAGTTCGTCTGTCGCCGCTGAATCCGGAGTTCGCCGGGGCGTCCGCGCTCTCCGCGGGAGCCTCCGCCGGGACTGCGCAGATTCGCACGCCCTGGGGTGATGCGCTGCCTGCTGGAAGACGGCCGTCGCCGCTGAACCTGGAGCATCTGAAGCATCCTGAGGCAGGGGCGTCCGCGCGGACGAAGACGGCTCTCCCGGCGCAGTACGATCTGCGGACGCTGGACAGGCTTCCTCCGGTGCGCGATCAGGACCCGTACGGTTCCTGCTGGACCTTTGGGGCCATGGCCGCCGTGGAATCGCCTCTATTGCCCAGCGAGGTTCGCGATTTCTCCGAATGGCATCTGGGCTACTGGGCGTATGTCACGAATCCGGAAGGCTTCCCCGCATTTACCCAGTGGAGCGACCCGGAGAACCCCTTCCCGAACGAGCGGGCAAGAATCTATGATCAGGGCGGCGACGACTGGAAAGCGGTGGCGGTGCTCGCCAGAGGGACGGGGCCGGTGAACGAGGAAGATCTTCCCTACGACGGAGCGCTTCCCTCGACAAAACCGCATCTTGCGAGACAGAAGCTGCTGACCGGAGCGCTTTACATGCCCTACTCTGCAAGTGAAATCTGGGAGCAGGGGTACCCGTATATCGTCGCGGACGAAGTGAAGGCGTCCATCATAAAGTACGGCGCGCTCTCCATCGGTATGATGGCGGACTTCAACGAGGATACGTGGAATACTGAAACGCACGCATTTTTCTACAACGGCCCCCGTGGGGCGAATCACGCGGTGAACGTGGTCGGCTGGGACGACGG
>CAZGDK010000032.1:1554-27655 GCA_964525155.1 uncultured Smithella sp.
CGAATCCCGAGACAGGGTGGATGGCGAACATTTTCACCGCCGGGGAGGATCAGACGCTCCGCGCGGTTTCGTTCTACGCGGCGGCGTTCGGAACGAGGTACGAGGTGTTCATCGACGACGTATCGGTCGGCGTCTCCGGTTCGGGGGAAGCGCTTCGTACGGCGGAGGCTTCCGGTACCCTGGAGCAACCGGGATACCATACGATCCCTCTGTCCCGGCCGGTCGGAGTGGGAGAAGGAACGCGCTTCCGCGTGCGGGTGAAGCTCACCACGCCGGGGTACGAGTACCCCCTGCCCGTCGAACTTCCGCTTGAGGAGTATTCGGACAACGCGACGGCCTCCCCCGGCGAGAGCTTCTACAGCGCGGACGGCGCTTCGTGGACGGATCTAACGGAGGACTTCGCAGAGGCGAACTTCTGCATCAAGGTCCTCTCGACGCCCGGGATGAGCAGAAGCGGCGGGAGCGGCGGATGCTCCGCCGCCTCCGCGTCGCCGCTGCTTTTCGCGCTGCTGGCGCCTCTTCTGCTGCTCCGCAGGAGGTAGAGCCAAAAGGCTGTTACGCAAAAAGAAGATGCGGGTTCCCGGAGTTCTCGGGGGCCCGCATCTTCTCTTTGCATGAAATACTCGGGTTTTCTACCGTAAATCGTACGGCCAGGCCATGATGCCGCCTTCGAGGAGGGCGACGTTCTCGTAGCCGTTCCCGCGAAGCGTGGCGATGGCGTCCCATCCGCGCACGGAGATCTTGCAGAACGTCACGATCTCGCGGTCCTTCGGGATTTCCGTTATACGGCCGCGAAGCTGTCCCAGCGGGATGTTCGCGAAGTCGTAGGGGATGCGCCCCTGAAGGTCGAGCTCCTGAGGAGAGCGAACGTCGAGCAGGAACGGAGGGTTCGCCCCCTCCATGAGCGCCTTCAGCTCCTTCGCCGAATAGGTCTTCACCAGCCCGTCCATCTTGTTCCGCAGCGCGTTGGCGGCGTGCGTCGTGGGGTCGAGCGCTGTGGCGAAGGGGGGGGCGTAGGCGAAGTCTGTGTCGGCGAGCATGTCGACCGTCATCCCGGCGGAGATCGCCGCGACGATGGAGTCAAGCCGTTTGTCCACCACGCCGCCGCCCATGATCTGCGCGCCGACGATGCGGCGTGACTTTCTGTCGGCAACGAGGCGGATCGTCATCGCGCCCATGCCCGGCATGAAGTGCGGCCGGTCGGGCTCCTCGACGACGATACTCACGGCGTCGAATCCCGCCGCGTGCGCCTGCTCCTCGTTGAGGCCGGTCTTTCCGATGGTGAGGTGGAAGAGCTTCAGGATCGCCGTGCCGACCACTCCGGCGAAACGGGTGGGCAGTTCCGCTATATTGTCGGCAATGACGCGTCCTTGCCGGTTCGCGGTGGAGCCCATCGGCTGCCAGACGGACTTCTCGGTAAGGATATTCTTGGACTGAACGCAGTCGCCTCCGGCGTAGATGGCCGGGTCGCTCGTGCGAAGGCATTCGTCGACGACGATGGTCCCGTTGGGGTGGAGTTCGAGCCCGGCTTCTTTGGCGAGTATCGTGTTCGGGCGAATGCCGACGGCCAGCAGAACCATGTCGGCGGGAAGGGTGCGCTTGTCGGTTCTGACGCCGGTGACGACGCCGTTCTCGCCTATGATTTCGACGACCTTCTCGCCGCCGTAGAAGCCGACGCCCTTCTGACGCAGCACTTTCGTCACGCGGAGGCCGAAATCCTCTCCGATGAGGGCCGGAAGGGGGGTGGGTTGGATGTCGGCTACGGAGACCGAGATGCCGCGGTCCACAAGCGCCTCGACGACTTCCATGCCGATGAGCCCCCCGCCGATGATGACGGCGGACTTGACGCTTCCGGCGTCGATGGCCGACTTCATTGCCATCGCGTCGGGCATCGTCCAGAGGGTGAAGACGCGGCTGAGGTCGTTTCCGGGAATGGGAGGACGGATGGGGGAGGCGCCGGTGGCGAGTACGAGCTCGTCGTAGGGGAAGAGACGCTCCTCTCCGGAGGCTGTGTCGGTAGCGGCGACGACCTTCTTTTCCCTGTCGATGCGCGTCGCCATGTGTCCCGTGTGGACGGCGATATTCTTCACGTTGCGGAAGAAGTTCGCGTCGCGGACGATGCCGAGCGGCGTGCAGACGAGATCCTTGTACTCCTTCACCACGTCGCCGACGAAATACGGGAAGCCGCATCCGGCGACGCTCAGATGTTCGCCCCGCTCCAGAATGGTGATGTCAAACTCCGGCGCAAGTCGCGCGAGCCGGGCCGCCGTCTTCGCGCCGCATGCCACGCCGCCGATGATGAGGACCTTCTTTTTCTCCATGACCACAATCCCCTGCCTTTCGGAAATTCGCGGCCCGGCGGACGTATGTTCAGCGAGCGGACGCCCTGACGCCGCGATTTATACTGCTACCCCTATATGGTATTTCAAAAAGGAAGTTATGTCCAGTCGTCCCCCAAAGAATGGAAATCGGTCACGTCCACATGTTTTTTCCCGCAGAGCTCGCGGACGCGCTCTTCCTCTTCGCAGGGGAATTCGCAGGCAAGTCCGCAGCTTGTGGAAAGGCTGCGCGGGACGGGGACAATTTTGGCGGTAATTCCCTCTTTGCGGCAGACTCGCTCGAAGAGGACGGCCATGCTCGTGATGTCGAAGGTCGCCAGACAGTGCATCGCTACCGCCTCCTTTCGTGATGAGGAATGTGCCGGCAAATGGCCGGTTCGTGCGTCCTGGTTCGTTCAAAGCGCATGCAAACACAACCTTTCAAAAAGAGCGTATACTATGGGCTGAAAAAAATCTTTTCCGGAGGTGACGTCGTGTGCGTTTTCTTCTGCTCGCGCTGGTTCTGATAGCCGCCTGTATCCCGATGCTGCTGGGATCGGAGCGGGTCCGCCCCTGCTACAAGGGGTGTCACGGCTGCGGAAAGTGCATGAAGTCCTTCCGCGGCGACGGGGAGAACGAGGAGCGCACACCGCAGCCTCCCGCGAATCGCTGACGACTGCTGCGGACGCGACGGCGTTCCGGACTCCTGAACAGACGGCTCTCTCCGGTCCGAATGCGGCGCGCCGCTTTTCAGAGGAGGAACTCGTTCATCAATCGTTCCCGCATCTCCGGAAGCGGGATGCCGTGTTCCTCCGAAAGTCTCCGGACGTCCTCGAACTCAGGGTTGCTCCGAAGAACTTCCTCTCCGAGGCGCGCCACCTTGAAGCGGACGATACCCCACGAGGTCTCCCGCTCCACGATTTCCGCGTCGGCCTTCAGCCTGTCGACCGCGTACATCCGGACGCCGAGCGTCGTCGTCTCCCGCAGCAGCGTTTCCGCCAAGCTCCGCTCCGCGCCGGGCCGGCAGAGGCAGCCGAGCGTTATTGCGGGGCGTCCTTTTTTCATGACGATGGGCGCAACCCATACGTCGAGCGCCCCCTCCGCGAGGAGCCTATTCATAACCGGCGCGTAATACTGCGGGTTCATGTCGTCGATGTTCGTCTCGATGACGATTCCCGAATCCCGCGCGATATTCCCCGCGCCGTCAGTGTTGGTCGCTTCGGTCTCAAGCAGCAGCACGCGCAGTACGTTGGGGATGTCGCCGTCGCGGTCGCCCGCCCCCTTGCCGCTTCCGAGCACCTTCCCCGCGGGGAGCGGCCCGAACGAGGAAGCGAGGCATCGCACGAGCAGCGCTCCGGTTGGGGTGACGCGCTCCATCGGCCCTCCTTCGACGCGGACCGGAAGACCGGTAAGCAGCTCTGCGGTCGCCGGAGCCGGGACGGGAAGGATGCCGTGCGCGCATGTGATGGTTCCGTGCCCGACGTTCAGCGGCGAGGAGACGACTGCGTCCACGCCCGCCATCTCCACGAGGACGAACGCGCCGATGATGTCGGCGATCGAGTCCAATGCCCCGACTTCATGGAAGTGTACCTTGTCCGGAGTCGTTCCGTGGACCTTCGCCTCGGCCTCGGCCAAAAGACGAAAGGCGGCGGCGCTCCGCTCCTTCACACGCGGAGAGAGCGGACTTGCCCCGATGATTTCGAGGACGTCGGCGAGCCCTCGGTGCGGATGATCCTCGGACGAGGCGATGTTCACCTTTGTTCCCGCGATGCCGCCGCGGACCGTCTGCGTAATGGCGATGCGCAGCCTGTCCGTGCCGTGCGAATGATGGTGTGCATGATGGTGTGTATCGTTGTGTTCGTGGCTATGCTCGTGTTCGTGATCGTGCGGGTCGGGGTGCGCATGACCGTGCTCGTGGCCGGGAAAGAGCACGACGCTTTCCATCGTGCGGAGAAACGCCTCTCTGTCGAGCCCGAGGTCGAGCATCGCGCCGAGGAACATATCGCCGGCGATTCCGGCGAAACAGTCAAGATAGAGTGTTTTCATCAAAAGACCTCCGTGTGCAAAGTTCACAACGCGGTTATTGTATCATCTGCCGGACGGAATACATCGGGAGGTGAGAAAAACGGCGCGCCGTCCCCACGCAAAAAGCCGCCGGGCGAACGGATACATCCGGCGGCGCTGTGTTCTCGTTCACGAGAAAAGGTCAGTGGATTTCGATCTCCATATCCTTCGTGCACTGCTTCCCGGAAGTGTTGTCGGTGACCACCCAGGAGAGAATATGCTTCCCCTCCGGCCACCCCGAGAGGTCCAGGATCACCGTGAACCAGACGTCGCGGACCCTGCTCTTCAGGAAATACTCGTGCGTGATGATTTGCTTGTCCTCGGCGACGACGGCGCCTTTTTCGTCTTTGACGAGCAGATCGAGCGAAAGGCTGATATGATACTGTTCGTCCTTCACTCCCAGCTTGAAGTTATCGACCTCGAGGTAGATCGTCGGTTTGTCGTCTTTATGAAAGCGGTTGCTCTCCTCTTCGACGTAGAGGCCGTATCCGCGGACCTCCTTGACGAAAAGCCCTTTAAGGAAGACGATTTCTTCAGGACCCTTGGCGTCGGCGGGAAGAGGCGAGAGAATCGGCGCGAAGCAGAAAAACAGAAGAAGAAGGAGAAAAAGACCTTTAAGGCAGTGCGGCGAGCTTCCTGCGGAAGCGCCGCCTCTCCGGAAAGAAAGGACTGGCGATAGTGTCACAGTCATGCAGCCTCCTTGAGATAAAAATGAAAAGCCCAAAGCATTATATAGATTTTTTTATTCATGGACTAGGGAAATATACTGTTTATCGAAAATACATCGTGCAAATGAATCTTAAGGCTTATTTGTTCTCGAAAATTAACGAAAGTTACCTTTGCTGATAAGGAGCATCCTATGAAAACACCTTCGAGTACCACTGAAAATCACTATCTGAGCCTCGACGCGGACTGGGGCGAAGCCCTTGCCCGCATTCCGGAGTCCTCCTCGAAAAAAGTTTCCGGCCCCTTCCGGGGGCATTTCGACGGCGCTTCCCGGGGCAATCCCGGCGAGGCCGGGGCGGGAGCGCTGCTGCTCGACGCGTCCGGAACGCCTGTATGGACGTGCGCCCGTCCGCTCGGGCGGAAGACCAACAACGAGGCGGAGTACGCCGCGCTCATCCTGCTGCTGGAGGAGATACTGGCGCGCGGGCTCGCGGGCGTCTCCGTCCGCGGGGACAGCCAGCTTGTGGTGAATCAGGTCACCGGACGCTGGAAGGTGAAGGAGCCTCGTCTGCAGGAGCTTGCCGAGCGTGCCAAGGAGCTGCTCAAGGCTACGAAGAGCTCGCTCTCGTGGGCGCCGCGGGAAGAGAACAAAGACGCCGACGCGCTCTCCAACGAAGCGCTCGACGGTCCTGCAAAGCCTGCTCAGAGCGGTTTGACGGGGAAGGGCGCGGATGATCCCGCCGCATTTCCGGCCGAACGCCTGGAGCGGATTGCCGGATCCATCTACATTGCCCACGGAAGCGAAGACTACGCCGTCGACCTTCTTCACAAGGCGTGCACATGCCCTTCATTTCAGCACAGGAAGCGGTGCAAGCACCTGGACGCTGCGGAGAGATTGGCGTAGCGCGCGCCGTGAACCGGCCGCGCCGTCATCTTCCGCCGGACTCCCCGGCGTACGTCGCTGAAGAGGAGAGTTTCGGAAGCGCCGCTACCAGCGCCTTTGTGTACGGGTGCTGGGGCGAAGCGAGGAAGTCGCGGCAGAGCCCCTCTTCGACCGCCTCTCCGCGGTAGAGTACGAGCCCTCTCGACGCCGCCTTCCGCGCGAGGAAGAGATCGTGGGTGACGAAGATCATCGACATCCCCGTCTCCTGCCGCCGCTGGAGAATCCGCAGAATATCCCCTCTCGTCGAGGCGTCCTGCATGCTCGTCGGTTCGTCGCAGAGCAGGAGTTCCGGTCCGAGCACGAGCGCCCTGGCGATGGCGACCCGTTGGCGCTGGCCGCCGGAGAGGGAGAGCCTGACCTTGGACGACAAAATTTCCTCCCGGCCGATTCCCAGTTCGTCGAGCAGTTCCCGCGCCTTATGCTCCCCGGCTTGCCGCGCTTCGCGTCCTCTGACGAGAAGCCACGGCTCCATAACCGCCTCCAGCACGGTGAGGGTAGGAGGGAGCGAGCCGTACGGATCCTGCGAGACGACGCCGCATCGGCGTCTGAGCGCGACAAGCTCCTGGTTCGAGGCTTCGGAGAGGTCGGCGCCGAAGAGCGACACGCTCCCCGAGACCGGCGTCACGTGTCCCGAGATGCAGCGGATGAGCGTCGTCTTCCCGCTGCCGGACTCGCCGACGATCGAGACGCTCTCCCCGGCCTCAAGGCGAAGAGAGAACTCCTTGAGCGCCCGCACCGCCTTTCGTTTCCGCGAGGGCGGAAAGTCTATCGTCAGCTTCCGGATGTCGAGCAGCACCCTGTTCACTCCTCTCTCTCCAGTTCAAGCAGCGCGTTCACAAGCGCCGCCGAGTGGGGGTTTTTCGGATGGGCGACGATCTCGCGGGGCGCTCCTTCCTCGACGATCGTTCCCCCCTTCATAATGAAGATGCGCGAGCAGACCGACGCGGCAAGGGGGAGGTCGTGCGAGACGAGGAGCATTCCGACCCCCTTCGTTTCGACGAGGTCTTTCAACGTGTCGACGATTCCTTTTTGTGTGATGACGTCGAGCGCCGTGGTCGGCTCGTCGCAGAGCAGCCAGTCGGGGTCGCACGCGAGCGCGAGGGCGATGGCTGCCCGTTGCTTCTGCCCTCCCGAAAGCTCGTGGGGGTAGCGGGATGCCAGGGCGCCGTCGAGTCCCGCTCTGACGAACAGCTCCTGCGTCCGTTCACGCGCCGCTCTTTTTGAGAGCCCGAGGTGGACGTCGAGCACCTCCTCGATGTGCCGCCCGACGGTGAGCACCGGCGTGAAGGAGTTCATCGCCCCCTGGGGAATCAGCGCGATGCGCCTCCAGCGGAGGGCGTTCAGCTCCTCCTCGGAGAGCGCCGTCAGGTTCCTCCCGTCCAGCAGAATTTCCCCTGAAACGCGCGTTCCCTCCGGCAGCAGCCCCGGAATCGCCATGAGCACGGAGCTCTTTCCGCTTCCGGACTCCCCGGCCAGCGCGAAGAGCTTTCCTTTTTCGACGGAGAGCGAGATGTTCTTCACCGCCTCGGTCTCTCCGCTTCGTCCGCGGGACGTCATCCGTCCGTATGTGATCGAGAGGTTGCGTATGGAAATCATGGGCGGACTCCTTTCCGGAGCCGGGGGTCGACGTTCTCTTCAAGGAATTTTCCGAGGTCGAGAAAGACCAGGCAGAGCAGGGCGATGCCGAGCCCGGGAGGGAGCAGCATCCACCACGCGCCGGCGGTGAACGCGCCGAAGGAGTGGGCTTCGTGGAGCATCCTGCCCCAGGAGATGACCCTCGGGTCGGAGAGCCCGAGGAAGGAGAGTCCCGCCTCGGAGAGAATGGCGCCGGGGACGCCGAGCGTCATCGTCGCCAGCAGCACCGGGAGCGTCTCCGGAAGCAGGTGTTTTCGCAAAATGTACCCCGAGGGCGCGCCCAGGCCCCTCAGCCCCTCGATGTACGGGGCGTCGCGGAGCGTGAGGACGAGGGCGCGGACAGTCCGCGCGGTCCCCATCCACGAGAAGACGGAGAGGATGAGGACGAGCTGCCACAGCCCCTTTCCCCAGAGCGCGGCGAGCGCCATGAGCACCGGGAGCAGCGGGATGGAGAGCAGCAGGTCGACGATGCGCATCAGGATGCTGTCGGTCCACCCTCCGAGGTAGCCTGCCGCGAGTCCGAAGGAGGTCCCGAGGAAGGTGGCTAACAGGGTGGCGAAGATGCCGACGATGAGCGAGACCCGTACCCCCGCGACGAAGAGCGCGGCGACGTCCCTTCCGCGCTGGTCGGTTCCAAGGAGGCCCCAGCGCCCTCCTTCGAGTTTGAGGACAACCTCCCCTTCGAAGTTGCCTTCGCCGGAGAGGGAGAGTTCATAGCTCCCCTGTCCGGCGAAAAGGGACGCAGCGGCGTCGCCGAATGGGGGAAGTCCAAGGGAGCGCTTGAAGGCGATGTCGCGGCCGTCCGCCTCGAAGCCCCCCCTGAGAGGAGCGAGACGCAACGGCTCCGGAGCGCCCGGCTTCCGCCATTCGACAAAACGCCCGGTCTGCCCTACTGAGGGATCGATCCGCACGGAGAGCCCCGAGGGAGGAGCGTACTGCCAGTCGAAACGAAGCGAGGGGGAATCCGCCGTGAGCCGGAGCTGCTTCGTCGGCGGCAGGTCGCGGTCGATCCAGAGAGGCTTCGAGAAGGCCGCCGCCACCTCCCGTCCGGGGGGCGCGTCGAAGAGGCGTCCTCCGAAAAGAGCCGTCAAAACCAGAAGCAGCAGACACCAGAAGCTCCAGCGAGTGAAAAGGTGTCGCATCAGCGGCGTCCCCTTTCCAGGCGCACCCTGGGGTCGGTGAGGCCGTAGAGCAGGTCGGAGAGCAGGTTGCACGTCACGGTGAGCAGGGAAAGCAGAAAGAAGGCCGCGCCGGCGGCGGGGTAGTCGTGCCCGGTTACCGCCTCCAGCAGGAAGCGTCCCACGCCGTGGAGCGAGAAGACAGTCTCCGTGATCACGGCGCCCGAGACGACGCCCGGAAGCGAGAGCAGGAAGATGGTGAGCAGGGGCGGGAGCATCGTTCTGAAGACGTGTCCGCGAAGGATGTTTTTCTTCGGCAGGCCGCGCGCCCTCGCGAGGAGAATGAAGTCCTCGCCGAGGATCTTCACCGTCAGGTTGCGCACGTAGATCGCCCACCCGCCGAACCCGAGCAGGACGAGCGAGAAGACCGGCAGCGCCATGTGCCGCAGGTAGTCGAACAGCAGCGCGGGACCTCCCGCGGGCGGAGGAACGGAGAGCGTCCCGCGAAGCGGAAAGAGCGGGATCATCGAGGCGAAGAACATCAGCAGCAGAAGCTGGACGAAAAAGGAGGGAAAGGAGAAGGAGAGCGCCCCGCTCCAAAGGACGCAGCGTTCGAGGAGGCTGCCCCGCCGCAGCGCCGCTTTCATGCCGAGCCAGGTTCCCAGGGCGGCGGAGAGCAAAAGGCTCGTCCCGAGCAGTATCACCGTGTTCGGTACTCGGGAGCGCAGCTCCTCGGCCACCGGCAGCCCCGTCAGGAAGGAGATGCCGAAGTCGAAGGTCAGCGTCGACTTCACGTAGAGCGCAAACTGCACGGGGAGCGGCTGGTCGAGTCCGTACATCCGCCGCAGCTGCTCCTTCGCCTCGGGCGAGAAACGGGGGTCCACAATGGAAGCCACGGGGTCGCCCGGCATGAGGCGGAAGAGCAGGAAATTCAGGACGAGTACAAGCGCCAGGACAAGCAGCGCTCCCGAGATTCTCCTTCCCCAGTAGTTCACCGGCGTCTTACCTTTTCCGCCCGAGCCAGAAGGCGTCGTTCGCCGTCAGATGGACGTACTCGCCCGCCCGGTACTCGCGGAAGACGAACGGGCCCGTCCCCACGAGCTGCGTCAGGGAGTCGTCCTCCGGATGCTTCAGCGAGGCGGGCAGCCAGCTTCGCCAGTCCTCCACCTTCTCCACGATATGCCGCGGAAGCACCGGAATACCGCCGACCCGGTGCAGATGCCAGAAGCTCGTGTTTTTCATCGTCACGACCAGCGTCAGCGGGTCGGGGGTTTCGATCTTCTCGATGTTGTCCACGTTGTCGAAATACCGTGGAATCATGTTCTTCCGCAAGTATTCATAGGTAAAGGCGGCGTCCTCTGCCGTCATCGGTTTCCCGTCCTGCCAGCGCACGTTGTCGCGCAGATGGAAGGTGAGCACGGTATGCAGTCCGTCGTCCCGTGTTTTTGTCGTTACGGTCCATGATTTGGCGAGCCACGGAATCGTCTCCAGCGTGTAGGGGTCGATTGCGATGAAGGAGTCGTAGAGGAGCCCGAGCACCTGCCAGTCGTAGGCGGAGCTGGATGTGAAGGGGTTGAGCGCTCTCGGTTCCTCGGCCTGAATAAGGTAGAGCGGGCGCATCGGCCCCGCGGCCGGCTCCATGGAGAGCAGGCTCCACAGGTTGTCCGCCGTGGTCCGGTCCGTGACCAGCGTTCCCTTCCAGTCCCGGCGCACCGCAGAGATGGTGTAGCGGCTGTAGATCGGCGCGACGGGGGCGAGCTCCGCCAGCTTCTTCTGGGCGTCGGAGGCCGCGTCGAGCGCCGTCATCGCGTCGGGCGCGAAACGGAGCCGGTCCAGCACGGCGTCCAGTTCGGGGTCGGAGATGCCGGGGAGGTTGTATCCGCCGGGTATGTCCATCTTGGTCGAGTAGAACGCGTAAAGAGAGTCGGGGTCGCGCGTCATCTGCCACGCGAGGACGTACATCTGGAAGTCCCGCTCGTCGAGCCGCGAGAGCATGGTGGAGAAGTCCATCGGCTCCGAACGCACAGGAATGCCGATCGCCGAAAGCGCGTCCGCAGCCCGCGCCGCGAGCTCCGCAGTGGTTGGCGCAACGGAGGCCGTCGGCGAGAGAAGACGCTGGTCGGGGATTTTCTCACCTTCCGGGGAGATCAGCACCCCGTCCTCCCCCCATGTCCACCCGGCGTCTGCGAGGCGCTTCTTCGCCGCGTCGGGGTCGAACGGATACGCCGCGACGTTCGGCTCGTAGTACGGGGAGACCGGGGGAAGAAACGTCGAGAGCGGCTCCGCGTACCCCGCGAAAAGATCGCGCACGACGCGCTCCCTCGGAAGGGCCTGCCACGCCGCCTGCCGCAGTTCGAGCCGGTTCCACGGGAAGGTGCGGACGTTGAACCCGAGGAAGAAGCCGTGAAAGCCGGATGCGAGCGAGAGGTCCACCCTCGGATCGTCGGCGAGCGTATCGACGTCGACGGGGCGGTGCAGATCTCCGAGGATATCCGCCTGCCCTCGCTGAAGCGCCAGAAGCTGGGCGTCGGGATCCCTGATGATCACCAGGTAAAGATCCCGGATTTTCGGAGAAGAGTAGCTCTCCGCGTTGAACTTTCCGTTTGCGCTCCATGCGCTTCCGGAAAGAAAACAGACGATTGTAAGGACAAGTGCGAAGGCGATCGGTCTCTTCATCTCTTTCCCATCCTTCCCGTATCCCTGAGGAGTATGTTTTCAAGTATTTTACCAGAAGACGCGGCGAAACAACGTCTGAAAAAAAGTGCCGGAACCAGAAGAGGGAGTCCCCCGGTACCGGCGCTTTCTGATTTCCGCGAATCTGACGAACGCCCTAAAGCGGCTTTTTCCCCATGATGATCGCGCTGGCCAACGAGCCGTTGATCTCGTTTCGTTCTTCGCCGGAGAGTTCGGGGAAGGCCATCGCCGCCATTGCGTCGGGGAAGGAGTACACCTTCGTGCGCCGTACTTCGACCTCCTCGAAGCCCGCCTCCCTCATCTTCTCCGCGTACTCCGTCTCCCGGAGCGCTCCGGAAATGCACCCGGACCACGCCGCCAGGTTCTTGACGGCGCGCTCCGTCACAGGACGGAGGAAGACGGTGTCGGAGACGCAGAACCTCCCGCCGGGACGGAGAACGCGGAAAGCCTCCTTCAGCACCTTTCCCTTGTCCGGGGAAAGGTTGATCACGCAGTTTGAAATGATGACATCGACGGAGTTGCTCTCGACCGGCATCTCCTCGATGTACCCTTTCACCAGGGAGACGTTTTCGATCCCCTTGAGATTTTCGGCGGCGGTCGCAAGCATCTCGTCCGTCATGTCGAGCCCGATGACCTTGCCGTACGGGCCGGTCATCTCCGACGCCAGAAAGAGGTCGAGCCCCGCGCCGCTTCCCAGGTCGAGGACGGTCTCGCCCGGATGGATGCGCGCCTCGGTGAACGGATTGCCGCAGCCGAAGGACTGGTCGGCCATCTGCTCCGGAGTTTTTTCGAGCGTCGCGCCGTCGTAGTTGCCGCGCGTCATGCTCGGGATGCCGGATGCGCCCGTCGTTCCGCAGCAGCAACCTCCCGAGCCGCAACATGAGGACTTGTTCTTGATCGCCTGCGCGTACCGCTCTTTCACGTAGTTGCGAATATCGTCCATACTTGATCTAGCTCCTTTTTTCCTCCGGTAGATTTTCAAGAAAGCCGGGAAGGTCTTTGATGAATGCGCGTATCTCGTCGCGCACCCGCCGGTAGCAGTTCATTTTTCCCTCCTCCGTCTCTTCGAGGAGCGCCAGCTTCGGCGGGTCGTCGAAGCCGACGTGGAGGACTCTCGTCTGCCCCGGAAAGAACGGGCGCCGCTCGTCCGCGTCGCCGCACACGGTGACGACGTAGTCGAATGAAACGTCGAGCAGCTCCATCACGTTCTTGGAGCGCTGTCCGGAGATGTCCGCTCCCGCCTCCTTCATAGCCTCCACGGCGAACGGATTCAGGCCGTGCGTCTCGATTCCGGCAGAATACGCTTCTATGGCGGCGCTATGGAAATGACGGGTCCACCCCTCGGCCATTTGGCTGCGGCACGAGTTCCCGGTGCAGAGAAAGAGCACCTTTGGCTTTTTGCTCACGTTATTTCACCTCTCTTCGGATACACAGGCTTTTGTACAGTCTTTGTCCTGGCGTTCCCTGACGAGGATCTCGATTCTCTTCACGTCTTCCGCAACGGAAAAAGAATCGACGACGGAATTTTTTATCCATTGGAGTAACTCCGGCGCTATCGCAGGCTTGATACAGTAATAGACCCATTTGCCTCGTTTACGGGAGTCGACGAGCTTTGCCCGGGAGAGAATGCTCATGTGGCGCGACACTGTCGCGGGGGCAAGGCCGAGAAGTTCCCCCACCTCGCAGACGCAAAGTTCCTTCGTGTGCATAAGCGCCAGAAAGACGCGGAGCCTGTTCTTTTCTCCGAGCGCTTTTGAAATGGAAAGTATGGATTCCATAGCTGACTCCTTTATTTCGTTAATTTTACATATGACGAAATGATAAGCGGGGGCGCCCTCTTTGTCAAGAGGCTTCGTCGGGTAGTTTCTTTTCCTGGGCGTAAGCGCTCGTCAAATCGAAGAGACATCATGCATTTTGTACAAGTTAGAGGCGTATCCGCACATACTTACATTAAAATGTATACCGTAAATTATGTTAGCTCATTTACAATTTCCTTTTTTTTATTTCACTCGTTGACAATGTGGCGAAAAATGGTATATCATCGCACGGGTGAAGCAGCAACATACTTCCGAAGATTGCGCGAGAATCAGAAGACCGTGTCGGCTCCGGTAACACAACCCAATCCTTTCGCGGCATTTCGTCGCTTCAAGCGGTGGTGTGCGGCAAGGAGCGATTTCCCCGGAGCCCTGCCGGGACAAATAAGGAATGGCGAAGCGTAGTGGACGCCGTGGATATCTTTCGTTAGAAAGGTATTATTATCTTCACCAGCGCGACATGATTTATGATTTTCCCCTTCGCCGCCGACATGCTCCGGTAAAGTCTCCCTTTAAGGTTTTTACGAATCCCCTTAACCATCGGGAGATTTGTGAGCGTACGTCCGTTGATTCTTTGCTCTATCTGCCCTGAGGTTCCTGCGGAACCGTATGTGAGGAGGGATGCCAAGCATTGAGTAAGGATGTAATAGTGTGTTTCTGAGCTACCGTTCTTTGTTTTTATTTTACGAAGGAGGTATGAAATGCGATGACGAATCTTCTGGGTGAATTCTTCGGAACCATGACTCTGGTTGTTTTTGGCGACGGCCTCGTCGCCTGCGCGCTGCTCAACAAGTCCAAGGGACAGAATGCTGGATGGGTGCACATCACCATCGGATGGGGCGCGGCAGTGGTAATGGGCGTCTTCGCCGCGACATCCCTCGGAGCGCCTCAGGCCGACATCAACCCCGCAGTGACACTGGCCAAGATGCTCGCCGGAACCTACACCCTGCCGCATGCGATGATGACCATGCTGGCGCAGGTCGGCGGCGGTATCCTCGCAGGCGTCGTCGTATGGCTTGCCTACCTCGGCCACTGGGAAGCCACCGAGGACAAGGGGCTCAAGCTGGCCGTCTTCTCCACCGGACCCGCGATCCGCAACCCCATCAACAACTTCATCACTGAGATGATCGGTACCATTTTCCTCGTTGTTCCAATCATGTTCATCTTCTCCTCCGGCGTCAAGGAAGCCCTCGGCGGCCTTACCCCCGGTTTCGGTCCCTTCCTCGTCGGCTGGCTCGTCATGGTTATCGGTATGGCACTCGGCGGCCCCACCGGATACGCCATCAACCCGGCCCGCGACCTCGGCCCCAGGATTGCGCACTTTGTACTCCCGATCGCCGGAAAAGGCGATTCGGACTGGGGATATGCCTGGATCCCCGTGCTTGCGCCTCTTACCGGCGGCGCAGTCTCCTACTTCATCGCACACGCTCTCGGCGTGATGTAACGCACGGTTTTCTTTTCGAAATTAGGCCGGCGGGGGAGAAACACAAACGCCTCCTCCGCCGGTTCTCCGGAATAGAACCTGCTCCTTGAAAGGAGGCGTTGTTTAGTGAAAAAGCTCCTCAACAAAGTGGATGACGTCGTCGTCGAATCGCTCGCCGGTCTCGCCGCGGCGCATCCCGGTCTGGTGAAGCTCCACCCGTCGGTCAAGGCTGTCCTGAGGGCCGACGCGCCCCAAAAAAAGGTTGCCATCCTCTCCGGCGGCGGCAGCGGGCACGAACCTCTTCACGGAGGGTACGTGGGGTACGGTATGCTCGACGCGGCCTGCCCCGGCGAAGTGTTCACCTCTCCCACTCCCGATCAGATGTACGAGGCGGCCAAGGCCGTGGACGGCGGTAAGGGCGTCCTCTTTATCGTGAAGAACTACACGGGCGACGTCATGAACTTCCAGATGGCCGCCGATCTTCTTGCTGCGGACGGCATTCCCGTCGCGCAGGTCGTCGTCGACGACGACGTCGCCGTTCAGGATTCGCTGTATACGGCGGGACGCCGCGGAGTCGGCGGCACTGTTCTGATCGAAAAGATCGTCGGCGCCAAGGCGGAAGCGGGCGCTTCGCTCGAAGAGGTTAAGGCGCTCTGCGAAAAGGTCAACAGTCAGGTTCGCTCCATGGGCATGGCGCTCACATCGTGCGCCGTTCCGGCTGCGGGCAAACCGACCTTCGAGCTCGGCGAGGACGAGATGGAAATAGGCATCGGAATCCATGGCGAGCCCGGCCGTGAGCGCATGAAGCTGAAAACGGCGAAGGAGATCGTGGAGATGATGGCCAAGGCGATCGTCGACGATCTTCCATTCAAAGCGGGCGACGAAGTTGTCGCCTTTGTCAACGGCATGGGCGGCACGCCGCAGATGGAACTCTACCTTGCATACAACGATCTTGTCAATTTCCTCAAGGGGAAGGGGATCGTCATTGCACGTTCTCTCGTCGGCAACTATATCACAAGCCTCGAAATGCAGGGTTTCTCCATTACCTTGCTGAAACTCGACGGAGAAATGAAGGCCCTTTGGGACGCTCCCGTCGAGACGGCGGGGCTTCGCTGGGGGAGGTAGGCGCGCAGAGATGAACCTCGATGTCCAGGGAATGCTCAAGGTGTTCGACGCTATCGGCGAGACGATGGCGGCGCACAAGGAATACCTGACCGAACTCGATTCGGCTATAGGCGACGCCGACCATGGAATCAACATGAACCGCGGTTTTCACAAGGTTCACGACAAGCTCTCCGCAGGATCCTACACAGATCTCGGCGCTCTTTTCAAGGATGTCGGCATGACCCTGATGGGAAATGTCGGCGGCGCTTCGGGACCTCTCTACGGAACGTTTTTCATGCGCATGTCGACGAAACTCGCCGGAAGGCAGGATGTGGATACCGTCTCCCTGGCCGATGCAATGGAAGAGGGGCTCAAGGGCATCGTTGCCCTTGGCAAAGCCCAGCTTCAGGATAAGACCATGGTCGACGCGCTGACGCCGGCAGTCGAGGCTTTGAAAAAAGCCTCCGACAACGGCGTTGATCTTTGCGGCGCTCTCGAAGCGGGCGTCGCTGCGGCGCAGTCGGGTATGGAGTCGACAATTCCCCTTGTCGCCCGCAAAGGGCGGGCAAGCTACCTCGGCGAGCGTTCGGCGGGACACCAGGATCCCGGAGCGACGTCCATCTACCTGATTCTCTCGACGATTCTGCGCTCCGTAAAGGAGAGTTCCTGAGTGAACGCCATTCTCGTCGTTTCCCACAGCGCCGAAGCCGCGCGGGGCATTGTGGCAATCGCCTTGCAGATGGCGGGGGAGCGGGTCGGTATCGCCGCATGCGGCGGAACCGACGACGGCGAACTCGGAACCTCGGTTCCGTCGATTCTCTCTGCGCTTGAAGGGCTGCTCGAAACATCCGATGGCGTTCTCGTCATCCCCGACCTGGGGAGCGCTGTTCTTGCGGCGCGCACGGCCAAGGATCTCCTTGGAGAACGTGCAGGCCGCGTACTCATCGCCGACGGCCCTGTTCTGGAGGGAACCCTCATGGCCTCGGTGGAGGCCAGCGTCGGGGCGGGGCTTGACCGGCTCGCCGCCGTCGTGGACGAAACCAGGGGATTGAGAAAGCTACAGGAATAAGGCTCTGTTCATAGCTCGTGTATGACGCGAAACAGCCGGGAGGCGCTATAGTGGCGTTCACGTCTCGGCGGCATCGCAAATAAAGGAGGCGGTACGATCATGCCCAACTGGTTCAGCAACTTGTTCTCACGCCTCGATAAACCCAAAACAGGAGGTACTGTCATGTCCGAGAAGAAATACGTTGTGGCCATAGACCAGGGAACGACCAGCAGCCGAGCCATTGTTTTCGACCTTGAGGGAACTCCGAAGAATTCGCACCAGATGGAGCACGAGCAGATCTATCCGAAGCCGGGCTGGGTGGAGCACAATCCGATGGAGATCTGGTCCCGCGTGCAGGACGTCATCCGCGAGGTACTGAACACGAACGGTGTCAAGGCGGACGAGATCGGCGCCATCGGCATCACGAACCAGCGCGAAACCACTGTCGTCTGGGAGAAGGCCACCGGCAAGCCGGTCTACAACGCAATCGTCTGGCAGTGCATGAGGACGCAGGACTTCTGCGCCGAATGGCAAAAGAAGCCCGGCTGGGACAAGAAGGTCAACGATCTGACCGGCCTCGTCATCAGCCCCTATTTCTCCGGAACGAAGATCAAGTGGATTCTCGACAACGTCCCCGGCGTCCGCGCGAAGGCGGAAAAGGGCGAGGTTCTCTTCGGCAACATCGACACATGGGTTACCTGGAACCTCACCGGCGGCCCCAACGGCGGCGTCCACGTCACTGACGTCACCAACGCCTCCCGTACCCTCCTCATGAACATCGAGACGCTGAAGTGGGACAAGGAAATGATGGACTTCCTCGGCGTTCCCGAGGCGATGCTCCCCGCAATCAAACCCAGCAGCTACGTCTATGGCTATACCCCCGAGAGCGGCCCCTTCGGCGCGAAGATCCCCGTATCCGGCATCCTCGGCGACCAGCAGGCGGCGCTCTTCGGCCAGACATGCTACAGCCCCGGCGAAGCGAAGAACACCTACGGCACCGGCTGCTTCATGCTGCTGAACATCGGCGACAAGCCGGTCCGCTCCAAGAACGGCCTGCTGACGACGGTTGCCTACGGCCTTGAAGAGGGCAAGGCGACCTACGCTCTTGAGGGATCCATCGCCATCACCGGCGCCGCAGTCCAGTGGCTGCGCGACAATCTGCGCCTCTTCGACGACGCCCCCGATTCCGAGTATTTCGCAGCCAAGGTGAAGGACAGCGGCGGCATCTACTTCGTCCCCGCGTTCTCCGGGCTCTACGCCCCTTACTGGGATATGAGCGCCCGCGGCGCCATCCTCGGCCTTACCCGCTACATCACCAAGGAGCACATTATCCGCGCGACGCTGGAGAGCATCTGCTACCAGACCCGCGACGTCCAGGCGGCTATGGACGCCGACTCCGGCGTACCTCTGAAGGCCCTGAAGGTCGACGGCGGCGCAGTCAAGAACAACCTCCTCATGCAGATGCAGGCCGACATCCTCGGCGTGCCCGTCGTCCGCCCGGTCGTCAACGAGACCACGGCGCTCGGCGCAGCATACGCCGCAGGACTTGCCACCGGTCTCTGGAAGAGCACCGAGGAGCTGCGCAAGCACTGGAAGGTCGATAAGCAGTTCGACGCCGCAATGCCCGCAGACAAGCGCGAAGAGATGTACAAGGGGTGGAAGAAGGCCATCGACAAGTCCAAGGGGTGGCTCTAAGAACTTGATGCTGTCTGCGGACACACGCAGCGGCCGATTTTGAGAAGTCTTCTGAAATAAATCGCACTGCGCGACAGAGGGAGAGAGGCCGTACGCTGCCCATGGCACGCACCTTTCTCCCTCTTCGTACTATGGAGGTGTTCTGAAGTTGACGGACAAAACCTACGATATCATCATCGTCGGTGCAGGGATCGTCGGGGCTACCCTGGCCAGGGAGCTTTCCGCCTATGCCCTTGAAATCGCTGTCATCGACAAGGCGGCGGATATTCCCTCCGGGGCGAGCAGGGCCAACAGCGCCATGATTCACGCCGGATACGACGACAAGCCGGGCTCCATCAAGGCGGATTTTTGCGCCCCCGGCAACAGACTCTATCAGGAACTGGCCGGTCCGCTGGATATAACGCTCCGGAAGTGTGGTTCCTACGTCTGCGGCTTCGATGCCAAAGATTTGAAGCACCTTGAAAAACTTCTCGACCAGGGAAAGCGCAACGGCGTCCCCGGAGTGGAGATCATCACCGGCGATGCCCTGCGTGCCAAGGAGCCGCATGTCAGCGCGGAGATCGCCCACGCGCTGTGGGCGCCCTCCGGATGCATCGTGAACAACTTTGAAGCGGTCCTCGCGTTTATGGACAATGCGCAGCAGAACGGCGTCGAGCTCTTCCTCGAAACAGAGCTTCAGGACATCGTCCTCTCGGACGACCGGAAAGAGGTTCTTGGAATACGCACCAACCGCGGCTTTATGCGTACCTCCGTCGTCATCAACGCGGCCGGGATCAACTCCGACCTTGTCGCGAAGATGGCCGGCGACGATTCATTCTCTATCGAACCGACGAGAGGCGAGTACTACATCATGGACAAGAACGTAGGCAACCTCGTCGGCAGCTTTTTCTTCCCGTGCCCGACCGATAAGGGGAAGGGAATTACAGTTGCGCCGACGGCGGAGAACAACCTCCTTATCGGCCCCACCTCCGTGGTCCAGGAGAGCCGTGACGACACGTCCACATCGGTCGACGGTCTGAAGGAGGTCGTCGACGGGGCCCGCCTTCTCGTTCCCGCCATCCCGCTCGGCATGGCCATTACAACTTTCTCGGGGCTCCGGGCGAGTGCGAGCACCAAGGACTTTGTCCTCGGCGTGCTCGACACCCCGCGGGGCTTCGTCAACGTCGCAGGAATCAAGTCGCCCGGCTTCACCAGCGCGCCCGCCTTGGCGAAGCACACTGTGGAACTGATGAAAGAGAAGCTCGGCGACCGCCTTTCATTTGCTTCGAAACCCGATTTCGTTCCGGAGAGAAGACATATCCCCCGCTTCGAGGCGCTTCCGATGGAGGAGAAGATCCGCCTTGCGGCGAAGGACCCCCGCTATGCGCAGATCGTCTGCCGCTGCGAGATGGTGACCGAGGCGCAGATCGTCGAGGCCGTCGCAAGGGGAGCGCGGACTGTTGCCGCCGTCAAGATATGGACGAGAGCCGGCGCCGGACGCTGTCAGGGAGGTTTCTGCGGCCCCCGCGTGGTCGACATTCTTGCGCGCGAACTCGGCGTCTCCCCCGAGGAGATCACCCGCCACGGCGGGCATTCGCGCTATCTCGTCGGCAGGACGAAGGACTACTGGTTCAAGGGGGGAGAAAAATGAGCGACATGCATGTTGATGTTGCGATCATCGGGGCAGGCCCTGCCGGCGTTGCAGCGGGGATCGGCGCCAGAGAGGCCGGAGCGGAGAACGTGCTCGTCCTCGAACGTGACTGGGACCTGGGGGGTATCCTGCAGCAGTGCATCCACCCCGGCTTCGGACTGCATACCTTCAAAGAAGAGCTGACCGGCCCCGAATATATGCACCGCTGGATCAAGAGAGCCCACGAGGCGGGGGTGCAGTTCCTCGTCAACTCGATGGTCTTCAAGATGGAGCCGGACGGCAGTCTTTGGGTGATGAACCCGGAGAAGGGGATCTTCCGCGTCGTCCCGAAGGCAACCGTCCTTGCGATGGGGTGCCGCGAACGTCCGCTCGGAGCGATCAACGTTCCGGGCAGCCGCCCCGCGGGAATCTACACGGCGGGGACCGCGCAGCGCTACGTCAATATGGAGGGGTACATGCCGGGGCACAAAGCGGTTATCCTCGGATCCGGCGATATCGGCCTCATCATGGCGCGCCGCATGATCTGGGAAGGCGCGAGCGTCGAGGGAGTCTACGAGATCATGCCCTGGGCGGGCGGTCTGCGCCGCAACATCGCGCAGTGTCTCGACGACTACGGTATCCCCTTCTATCTGGAGCACTCGGTGGTCAAGGTGCACGGTCATGACCGCCTCGAAGGAATCACCGTCGTCAAGGTCGACGAGAACCGGCGCCCCATTCCGGGAACCGACCGTTTCGTCGCCTGCGACACGATGCTGCTCGCCGTCGGTCTCATCCCCGAAAACGAGCTCTCCCGCATGGCGGGCGTCGATATACACCCCGTCACGGGGGGACCCGTCCTCAACGAGTTCTATCAGACGACCCGGCCTTCGATCTTCGCCGCCGGAAACGTCGTCATCGTGTACGACCTCGCCGACTGGGTCAGCCAGGAAGGGTTCGCCGCAGGGCGCAACGCGGCCCTGTACTCCACCGGAACGCTCCGCAGTTCGGAGCGGCGGATCGCCATCAAGGGAGGGAAGAACGTCCGGCTCTTCTCGCCGCAGTTCATCACCGGATGCTGCGACGCCACCGTCTACTTCCGCGTGACGCACCCGATCGAGAAGCGCTGCCGGGTCTTCGCCGAACACGGACTCTTTGAACAGAAGCACCGCTACGTCCGGCCCGGCGAGATGAACGAAGTCCACCTCAAGGGCGCCGCACTGCAGGCCCTGCCCGAGTCCGTCGCGGAAATCACCATCGACGCCGAGGAGGTCTGATCGCCATGGAAGAACGTCTGCTGAACATGATCTGCGTTGGCTGCCCCGTCGGGTGCGACATCAAAGTTGCGGTCGAAGATACGAAGGTTCTCTCCGTCGAGGGGAACAACTGCCCGAGGGCGCTTGAGTTTGCAAAGGCCGAGGTGGCCAACCCGACGAGAGTCTTCGCGACGACGGTGCGCGTTTCCGGGGGAAAACTGCCCGTCTGCCCCGTCAGGAGCCGCCAGGCAGTGCCGAAAAACCGTCTGTTCGATATCTCCAGGGAGGTAGCGCGCCTCGTTGTTCCCGCTCCCGTAGAAGTCGGACAGGTTATTCTCCCCGACGCCTGCGGGACGGGCGTCGACATTGTCGCAAGCCGCGACCTCAAGACCGAGGAGGAGTCCGCATAATGGAAAAACAGGTCGTTGTCCGCAATCCCCACGGGCTGCACGCCCGCCCCGCAGCAAAGTTCGTCCAGGCGGCGTCGTCCGTCCCGGAGGACGTGATCATCGAAAAGAACGGGAAGACTGCGAACGCGAAGAGCATTCTCTCTATTATGTCCCTCGGCGTCTCCAAGGGAGACACAGTCACCCTGACAGTCGCCGGAGAGAGTGGCGAAGCCCTGTTGCAGACCCTCGAAGGAATTTTGGTGAGCGAGGCGGAGTAGTTTCTGAGAAAATCGATTGACAGAAGCCCGGAAAGACGATAGATATGAATACGGGCGGTTCGCGCCGGTTGCGGCGGACTGCCCGGAGGAAGCGTCCTATCATACTGAAGGAGAGTGTTGCGAATGAAACGGAGAGTGTTTTTGAGTTTCGCGGTGCTGGTATGCGTCATCTTTGCGGCGGCAGGGGCCGGAATGCAGGCGGAAGCCTCCGACTACAAGCTGGTGCTGCGTCTGAGCCACGTCTTCCATCCGGACGAGCAGCTCACCAAGTCCATGGACTGGGTGGCGGAGCGGATCCTCAAGAGGACGAACGGCGCCATCGAGATCCAGACGTTCCCCCAGGGGCAGATCGCCGTCTACAAGGACGGCATGGAGCAGGTCGTCCGCGGAGCCGACTTCATCTCCGTCGAGGACCCGTCCTACGTCGGCGACTACGTTCCCGATTTCATCGCGCTGGTCGGCCCGATGCTCTATAACTCCTACGACGAGTACGTCGAGATCATCAAGACCGATCTGGTCCAGGACATGATCAAGAGGGCGGAGGAGAAGGGGATCAAGATCCTTGCGCTTGAATACGTCTTCGGCTTCCGCAACGTCATTACCAACAAGGTCGTCAAGACGCCCGAAGACTTGAAAGGCGTGAAGCTGCGCACCCCGGGAAGCCAGCTCTTCATCCAGACGCTCACAGCGATGGGCGCGACCGTGACCCCGCTCCCCTGGGCCGAGACTCTTCCGGGAGTGCAGCAGGGAATCGTCGACGGTATCGAAGGCTCCGAGTTCACCAACATCGGCACCAAGGTGTACGAGCTGCTGAAGAACGTCGCCCGCACCCAGCACTTCCTCGGCACTTGCGGCGTCTACATCTCCACGCAGGTATGGGAGAAGATCCCCGAGGAGTACCGGGCGATTATCGCCGAGGAGTTCGCGAAGGGCGCGCTTGAAATGGTGGAGATCGGCAAGAGAGATCTCGGCGATGTCACTGCGAAGCTTGAATCGTACGGCGTGAAGTTCAACGAGGTCGACAAGAAGGCCTTTACCGAGGCGACGAAGAGCATCTACGAGACGTTCCCCGGCCTGACGCCCGGCATCTACGACAAGCTGCAGGCGGAGCTGGAGAAGATCCGGGCGAAGTAGTCGCCGGATTTCCTTCACGCGAATGAAATAAACGTACGGCGCGGCAGGGAGAGGGAACGTGGTTTCTCTCCCTGCCGCTGATTCACTCGACGAGAGGTTATCGACCATGAAAAAATTCGTACATACACTCTTCAGCTATGCGGAGGAAATCGTCAGCGCATTTTTCATCATCATTACCGTCTGCATGGTCATCGTCAACGTCTTTTTCCGTTACGTGCTCAACATGGGGATCTTCTGGTCCGAAGAGGTCGCAACCATCTCTTTCGTCTGGAGCGTCTTCATAGGGGCCGCGGCGTGTCATAAGCGCAAGATGCATATCAGCATCGACCTTCTGACGAAACTTGCCCCGGACTTCCTGAAGAAGCCGCTTCGCCTGATGGCGCACACAATCATGATCATCCTCAACGGGTACATCGTCTATTTAAGCGTGATCTTCGTCCGGGCCTCTTCGATAAAACCGACCGCCGTTCTGGGAATCTCCTCAAGCTATGTGAGCTCGGCGCTCCTGGTCGGCTTCGGACTGATGACGCTCCATTCCGCCGTCTTCTTCTTCGAAGAGCTTCGCAGCGGCGCTCTCCCTCCGGAACAGGCTGCGCAGGGGTGATGCAGATGGAATTTCTCCCTGTCATCGTCGTCTTCGTGCTCTACTTTTCGGGCATCCCCATTGCGTTTGCTCTCTTCGGCGCGGCGCTGTCCTATTTCACCTTCATCAATACAGGCAGCCCCGTCGACCTGATCCTCCAGCGCTTTGTCACGAGCACAGCCTCCTTCCCGCTCCTGGCCGTACCCTTCTTTATTATGGCGGGATCGATCATGAACTACGCAGGGATAAGCTCCCGCCTGATGAAGATGGCCGACGTCCTTACCGGACATATGACGGGAGGGCTGGCGCAGGTCAACGTGGTGCTCAGCACGCTTATGGGAGGCGTCACGGGGTCTGCAAATGCCGACGCCGCCATGCAGAGCAAAATACTGGTTCCCGAAATGGAGGCCAGGGGGTACGACCGCGCCTTTTCGGCGGCCATCACGGCGGCCTCTTCGGCGATTGCTCCTGTCATTCCTCCGGGGATCAACCTGATCATCTACGCCCTGATCGCGCGCGTCTCGGTCGACAAAATCTTCCTGGCGGGGTACGTCCCCGGCCTCATCATGTGCTGTACCCTCATGATTGCGGTGAGCATCGTTTCAAAGAAGAGAGGGTACAAACCCTCGCGTGAGCGGCGGGCCACTGCAAGAGAGATGCTGCGGCAGGTCAGGGAGTCCTCCTGGGCGCTCTTCATGCCGCTCGGCATCATTCTCGGACTGCGCTTCGGCATGTTTACCCCCACCGAGGCCGGCGCAATCGCGGTGCTCTACTGCTCGCTCGTCGGTTTCCTCGTCTACCGCGAGCTTCGGCCGGTTCATTTCATCACCATCTTGAAGGATACCGTCTACGGTACCAGCACCGTGCTCCTTATCATCGTCGCGGCCTCGGTCTTCGGCTACTACATGACCTGGGAGCGAATACCGCAAACCGTCGCCGCGCTGCTGCTCGACATAGCGCATAACAAGTACACGATGCTCCTCGTGATCAACATCATGCTCCTCATCCTCGGGATGTTTATCGAGGGGGGCGCGGCCATGATCATCCTGGCGCCGCTCCTGGTGCCGGTCGTCGTCGGCCTCGGCGTCGATCCGGTCCACTTCGGACTGGTCATCATCGTGAACATCATGATCGGCGGCGTGACGCCCCCGTTCGGGTCGATGATGTTCACCACCTGCTCGATCACCGGCGTCGCCATTCCGGACTTCATACGTGAGAGCATCCCGTTCATCATCGCACTGCTCGTAGCGTTGCTGATCGTGACCTATTTCCCGGCGCTCACGCTCTTTTTACCGCATCTGCTCTACTGAACGACGGGAGGAGCGCGCTTCGGCGCGCTCCTTACATACTCTCTACCTATAGAAAGAAGGGGTTTCAGTGCTTGTCTTCGGACACAGGGGGGCCTCGGGGTACGCCCCGGAGAATACTCTGCCGGCTTTTGAACTGGGTATCCGGCAGGGGTGCGATGGTTTTGAATTCGATGTCCAGCTGACCAAAGACGGCGTGCCCGTCGTGCATCATGACTGGACCGTGGACCGCACGACCACGGGGAGCGGCGCCATACCCGATCTCACATTCGAAGAAATTCGTGCGTTCGACGCGGGGAAATGGTTCTCGGAGGAGTTTACGGGGACGACTGTTCCGCGCCTGGAAGAGCTGTTCGAGCTGGTTCCGGATACGATGCCGCTCAACGTGGAGCTGAAGAGCAGACCGCACGACCGGCCAGGGCTTGAAGAAGCCGTCGCCGCACTACTGGAGCGGTACAACCGGGTTGAGAACACGATCATCTCCTCCTTCAACCATAAAAGCCTGAAGACGATGCGCAGGCTGAATCCCGCGTTTCGCCTGGGGATACTCTATGAAGGGGTTCTGCTCTCCCCGTTCTCCTACGCAAAACGCCAGGATCTGGATCTCTACAGCCTGCACCCCTGCCACGACTATGTCTCGGCGGAGCTGGTGGAGAAGGCGCACGCCCGCGGGATCAAAGTCGCGTGCTGGACGGTCAACACGAAGGAGCGTGCCCGCGAGCTGGAGGCCGCGGGGGTAGACGTGATCATCACCAACTACCCCGACAGGTGCCTGCCGGAGGCGCCCAAGGGGAAGAAAGGGAAGAAAAAGGCGGGTAAGCAGCAATAGGTTGAGCCCCTCCGTCCTGCGCTCTCGCGGAGCGCAGGACGCGTGCGTCTTGAATGGGAGCGGGAGGGACGGTCGAAGACTCTCTATTAAGAAAACGGATTTTCAAAAAAACGCTGTTGACAACCTCTGCAAAAGTGGTATTATACCCCTCGCGTCTTTGAAACGGCGCGCTCTTTGAGCCGCCCGAGCGGCGGCGG
>CAZGDK010000033.1:0-27512 GCA_964525155.1 uncultured Smithella sp.
GTAATCGCCGCCAGATGCCTTTTTTTTGCTGGTGACAATGAGCCGATCAGGTCTTGAGCCAGATTGTGTTGAGCGCGTCCGGTGGCTGTTGCATATCGGAAAATCATGTTGCAAAGCCCCCTCAACCTGTGCGCCGCGTCTATCGCCCCTCGTGACTCCGTGCGTCGCAATGCCGCCAGTAATTCCGGTGCTGTTATGTCCTTTATTGGCCGTGCGCCCAGCCACGGAAAAAGATCAAGCTCCAATCGCCGGATGTATTTTTGAGCGTGTCCTTCCGTCCATTTTGATTTGAATTTTGCATGCCATTCACGCGCTATGACCTCGAAGGTTTCCGTGTCTTCAATTTTGGCTTGTTTCTGGGCTTTACGAACCGCGCCGGGGTCGGCGTTGTTTGCCAGAAGTTTTCGTGCATCGTCGCGCCGTTTTCGTGCATCCACAAGGCTTATTTCAGGGTAAGTTCCGAAAGCAATTTTCTTTTCTATGCCCTCGAAGCGATATTTGAAACGCCATAGTTTGCCGCCTGTGGGTGTGACCAAGAGGAATAATCCACCGCCGTCAAATAACGCCACGGGCTTATCCTTTGGTTTGGCCTTTTGAACCTTCATATCAGTCAAGGGAATGATTCTTTTCGGCATGGTGGCACCTTCCTTGTTTTGGGTACCCGCTAAATTTTATGGGTACCTTTGCTCTTTTCTTGGGTACCTAAAACATCTGGATTCTGTGAAATCTTGTAGCACGTCATTGGACAATAGACAACAAAAAACCCGCTCTGGATGCGGGTTTGATGGACTTTATTGGACTGTCTTGGATTAGGGTTTGGTGGAGATGAGGAGGATCGAACTCCTGGCCTCGGCGTTGCGAACGCCGCGCTCTCCCAGCTGAGCTACATCCCCAACCCGAAAAAACGTGGGGAGCATATATATAGTTTGTTTCAGTGTCAAGAATTAGTTGACAAAGCACGTCGATTTTCCCTATACTCCGAACACATAAAATCATTGGCATCTTAAGCTTTATGACAGTGTGACCGATTTATTCGTGAATCTTAAACTTACGGGGGACATTCATGGCAAAAATTGACGCTTTTTTCCAGCTGATGCACGATCATAAAGCATCCGACCTTCATCTTGTATCCGGCCAGCAGCCCGCCATTCGAATCCGCGGCGAAATCGAGCGAGTCAAATACGACATTCTGACCAATGAAGCGCTGAAAGTTCTTCTCTATGAAATCACGCCCGAACATAAAATCAAACAGTTCGAGGAAACCGGCGATATTGACTTTGCTTACGAAATTCCCAATCTGGCCCGGTACCGCGCCAACTTTTTTCAGCAGAAATACGGCATTGCCGCCGTTTTTCGTGAAATCCCCACCAAGATCATGACGTGCACGGAGCTGGGCCTGCCTTCGGTCATCGCGAAGCTCGCGCTCCTGCCGCGCGGCCTAGTGCTTGTGACCGGTCCCACCGGCAGCGGCAAGTCGACGACACTTGCGGCGATCGTTGACGAAGCCAACCGCCTGCGCAAGGACCATATCATTACCATTGAAGACCCGATCGAATTTGTTCATAAGAGCGTAAACTGCATCATCAATCACCGTGAAGTCGGCATTCACACCAAAACCTTTTCCAATGCGCTGCGCGGCGCGCTGCGCGAAGACCCGGACATCATCATGGTCGGTGAAATGCGCGATCTGGAAACGATCTCGCTCGCGATTGAAGCAGCCTCCACCGGCCACCTGGTTTTTGCGACTCTGCATACCACCAGTGCCGCCAAAACGGTGGACCGCGTCATTGAAGTATTTCCCGAAGCGGAGCAGTTGCAGATACGCTCCACGCTGGCCGACGGATTGCGCGCGGTTATTTCCCAGGTCATCTTCAAGCGGGTCGACATCAAGGCGCGCTGCGTCGCTCTGGAAATTCTGATTGCCAACGCGGCGGTGCGCAACCTGATTCGCGAGCAGAAAACCTATCAGATTCCGTCTATGATGCAGACCGGAAAGCGTTACGGCATGCAGCTTTTGGATGACGGTATTATGGATTTATACAACCGGGGATGGATCAGCGGTGAAGACGCGTATATGAAGGCCAATGACAAGACGAGATTCCGCCCGCTCTTAAAATATCCACCCACAGACTTTACCGAAGCATAAAGGGGATTTCTTATGAGAAAGCCGGAAATCGATCATATTCTGATCAAAATGCTGGAGTCGAACATCAACATCTCCGACTGTATTCTGACCGTGGACAAGCCGTTTCAGGTGGAAGCCGCGGGCGTGCTGGTGCCGGTGGAGCTTGAACCGCACCTGGAAAAACTGACGCCGTTTCAGACGGAAACCTTCGCGCTCAATCTGATCAATCAGGATCGGAGGCTTCTGGACAACCTGGCCCAGGAAGGGTCGTGCGACTTATCCTACGAGCTGCCGGGCATCGCCCGTTTCCGCGTGAATGTTTTTTCGCAGCGCGGTCAGTATTCCATCGTTTTGAGAAAGCTCGAAACGCAGATTCCTTCCTATCAGGAACTGGGGCTCCCGGACGCCTACCGCCGCGTGGCCACGGAAAGAAACGGCATCGTTTTGGTCACGGGCGCCACCGGGTCCGGTAAAACCACGTCGCTGGCCGCCGTCATCAATGACATTAACGAAAAACAGCCGATTCATATCATTACTCTGGAAGACCCCATCGAATACACGCACACACAGAAAAAGGCGACGGTCAATCAGCGGGAGCTCGGCAAGGATTTCGATTCGTTTGCCAACGGCCTGCGCGCCGCCCTGCGCCAGGCGCCCAAGGTCATTCTGGTGGGTGAAATGCGCGACCGGGATTCGGTGGAAATCGCGCTCAACGCGGCCGAAACGGGGCACCTGGTGTTAAGCACGCTGCATACGGCCGACGCCGGTTCAACGGTCAACCGTATTTTGGGTTTGTTTACCGTCGATGAGGAAAATCAGATCCGGACGAGACTGGCGGACTCCCTGAAGTGGATCATCTGTCAGCGCCTGCTTCCGAAAGTCGGCGGCGGCCGCGTGGCCGCATTCGAGGCTCTGGGAACGTCTCTGAGAGTCAAGGACATTATTGTACACGGCGAAGCGGAAGGCAAAACCTATCAGGACATCATTCAGCAGGGCAAGGCATTCGGCATGGTGACGTTCGATAATTGCATCGTTGAACTTTTCGAAAAGGGATTGATTACGGAAGAAACGGCCAAATCATACGCCTCCAACCGGTCCAATGTCGGACGCGGCATTGACGCGGTCAAGAGCGCCCGGGGCGAGAAAACAACGGATATCGGCAAGCTTGAAGTGGACCGGGGATACGGCAAGGATCAGGGCAAGGGATGGGTTTAAGAGCAACCGCCTTTCAATGCGTCACAAGGCGTCAGCAAGGAGAATGCGATGACTGAAGAGACATCAAAACCAGCGATAAAAACGGGTGCAGAAAAAATGGATTATTCCGGCCGGCCTTTCGGATTCATGGCGCCGGATTCCGAAACCGCCATGATCTGCGAGCAGGATCCCGTGATCCGGGACAGGGTTGTCAATGAATTAAAAAAAATGGGCTTTGCAACCGTTCAGCCGGCGGGATTCAAGGAAGCGCTCAAATACATGCGTTTTCACGTATTTAATTTGATATTCATTGATGAAGATTTTGACACCGGTGTGTGGGAAACCAACAATGTTCTGCGTTATCTGGAAAATCTGAACATGGTGATTCGCCGGCAGATCTTTGTTGTTTTGGTCAGCACCACCATTGCCACCATGGATAATCTGGAGGCGTATGGGAAAAGCGTGAATCTGGTGATCAACAAGCGCGACGTCGGGGGCGTGGAAAAAATTCTGCGGCAGGCCATGGCGGAAAACGAAGAGTTCTACCGGGTGTTCAAGGAAAAAATCCGTCGATAATGTTTCGAAAGAACCGGGGCGCAACAGGGAGACGGCAAATGTTCACCTGTTCGGGCCCCGGTTGTGTTTAAACGTCATAACGCCGCGGGCTGTCCGGTTGCCTGGCAGGCTTTTTCCAGATTCTGAAGGCAGGGCGTTTGCGGGTCAAGGGAAAGGGCGGTTTTAAACGCGCGTATGGCCGGGGCGAACGCTTCCGCTTTCATCAGTGAATTGCCCAGGCGGTTATAATAAGCCGCCGCATGATGCGGATTATTCCTGCAGGCGTTCTCGTAAGCCGCAAAGGCGTCGTCCATCCGTCCCAGCGTAATCAAAACATCACCCAGCGCGCAATCATAAAGACTGTTGGATGGCGCGATGCTCCGGCACCTTTCCAGAAGGCGCAAGGCGCCGGGGGCGTCATTTATTTTGCCGTGAAGATGGGCGGCCTGAAAAAAGTAGCGGTCCGCCTCTTCGGGATCAAGGCGGGCAGCCTCTTCAAAGGCCTGATCGCATGATGCGGTATCGCCCGCGGCAAGCAAGGCTTCCCCCAGACGGCAGTAAAAAGCGGGGTTGTCGTTTTCCATGTCCGTCAGTTTTTTAAACACGTCGCAGGCCTTTTGGTTTTCGCCCGCCAGCAGATAGGTCAACCCCATTTCTGTCAGAATGCCCACATCGTCGGTCTGCACGGCTACGGTTTTTTCACAAACGCGAATCAGATCGCGAATCCGGCCTTCCTGTTTATAAATCCGCACCAGTTCATCATAGGCAAAGCCCGTAAACACCCTGTGCCGCAGTTCACGCTCCAGGAGGGCTTCCCAGCAGTCAATGGATTTGGCCGCATCCCCGTTGTCCCAAAACGCCCAGGCCAGCCGAAGCAGCACCGGCTCTTCGTCCGGATATTTTGCGCGCAGGTTTTCCAGACGTTCGACGGCCTGCGCGTAATGTCCCCCGGTCAGAAGTCTGTCCGCCTCATCAAGCGCTTTTGTGATTTGATTTTCGTCAGTCATGAAATGAAAAAAACGGGGGAGAAGAATCTCCCCCGGTGTTGGTCAGCAGCTGCAGGAACCGCAGCCTTCACCCTTGGGCAGGTTTGAATCCAGCTTGAAACCCGCGCCCTGAGGGGTTGTTATAAAATCGATATTGATCGGTTTTACCTGATTGAAAAGATCTTTTTCGATCACGAATTTTGTTCCTTTCTCATCGATCACTTCATCGTCGTTGCGGGGCTCGTCCAGAGCCATGCCCAAAGAGGGCCCCGATCACCCCATTGACATTGTGATGCGAATCGCCGCATCCGCTTTTTTGTCCTTGAGAAAATCCTTGATGACCTCCGAGGCTTTTTCTGTCACTGTCAGCATTTACGATCCTCCTTAAAATTGGCGATGTCCACCGGACACCCATATTTTGCGTAACTTATCCATAATTGGCCCAATGTCAATTATATTTTTGTCTATCGATGATAACCATTTGGATTGTTTAAAAAAAGAACGGATTTGTTTGTGTTGACATTCTCGGGCCGTCTCGTTTATGATTTTCAGGCCTTAAATCTTCGCCAAAGGAGACGCCCGATGATAAAAATTATCAAAGCCCTGGTTGCGCTGGCGGTTTTATGTCTGCCGATGCCGGTTTCAGCGGAAAATTTTGTGGTCCGGGGCGATATGGATTCCACGATTCGGTATGAATTGCAGCACCGGATCACAACCGGCGATTCCATGCAAAAATTGATGTTGAGCTTTGTCGTTCCCGATAGTTTCGAGTCGCCGACCTACAGGCAAAAAATTACCAATTTCAAGGTGACGTTTGCTCCCCGCGCGGAGGAGCAAAACACCACGACGGATGCGCGCGGGAATAAAATCATCGAGGCGACCTGGTTTACCGTCCCGCAAATTGTGGATGCCACCATCGCCTTTGACGCGCGAACGAACACCGGATTAAAATCCATTCAGTCAGACGCCGCTTTTCCACTTGTGAGTGTGCCCGGTCATTTGAAGGTTTATCTGGAGGCCACCGAACAGGTGCAGACGAACAATCCGGCCATTCGGGATCTGGCCGGAAAGCTGACTAAAAATGTAAGAACCCAGTTTGAAGCCGTGCAGAATGTTGTGAGCTGGGTGGTCGATCATGTGCATTATGTCAATCCGCCGGAAGAATATGACGCGCTTTATTCCCTGCGGACGGGAAAGGGAAACTGTCAAAACTATTCTCATCTGACCGCGGCGCTTTTGCGAAACGTCGGCGTGCCGGTGCGCATCGTGAACGGCGTAACCCTGAACACGCCCATGGACGTGACCTGGGAGAAGGGGGTGCTGACGTTTAAGATGGGGCAGGGCAGGCATTCCTGGGTGGAAGTCTGGTTTCCGGATCAGGGGTGGGTGCCCTATGACCCGCAGAACATGCAGTTTTTCATTTCCAATCGTTTTGTGCGCATCGAAGTCGGCGTGGACAATAACGAGACGAAAAACGACGGCCTGGTGCGCTGGGTGCAAAGCGCGCAGGCGCGCACACAGCCGAAGTTGCAGGAGACCATCGGAGCGAATTTTTTGTCCGACGCCACAAAAGTGACGGCAAAGCGGCAAAATTACGGGCCGAAAAATCTGCTTTTGGGGCCTACAGTCGTGGCTCAGTCGAAGGAACCCGTTCCCGCGCCCCCCGCGCCTGCCCCCATACCCCCTACGCCAACTCCCGCACCTCCCGCACCGGCGCCTGTGCCGCCTCCCGCGCCCCCTTTACCGCCGCCGCCGAAACCTCTGCCTCCCGCGCCTCCGGTCAAGGAGCTGCGCTATAATGTTCCCTTTGTTTACGGGAATCTGGATTTTCCGGAAAATGTTGATTTTGCCTTTCCCCGTGTGACCAAAGCCAGGGGAAAAAATTCTTTCGAAATGTCCCGCAACTTTTTGGTGGAAACGGCGGAATTTGTCACGCACAGCGTGACGCAGTATGCTCAGGTGGTTGAACTAAAAAAGCCGGTTACCCTGCACAAGATCGCTCTGGCTCTTCATAATTTCGGAGGCGAAGGCCATCTGTGGGTGGATGTTTTCAAGGATAATGCGGGCGAGCCCGGCGAGCCTCTGTGCACAACACAGATGGTCAGCCTGGACGATATTTCAACGAAGCCCGGTTATCGCTGGCAGACGTTTAAATTTGCCGACAAGGAACAGCCGGTTCTTCCGCCGGGCGCTTACTGGATTGCCCTGGGGTTTTCAGGGCAACCCGTTGTCAACTGGTTTTATACGTATGGCAAGCCGGTTGGCCCGGTGTACGGCACGCGCTACAAAAGTATTTTCGCCAGGGAATGGAGCGGCGCCCTCAACTACGAATTTAATTATAAGGTTGTGGGGATGACCACAAAGTAAGCTATTCTTCAGCCAGTTTTTTTCTGGCGGCGGCGAGCGTTTCGTCGAAGTATTGCTCCAGCTGCGGATTCACGCCGCGCAGGCCGTCAATCACCGCTTCGGCCCATTGCAGATAATCGGCCCGTCGTTCCAGGGGCCAGGAATCCGGCGGGGCGTAGGCGATGTCGTGAACGTTGCAGATCTTGTCGGCCAGTTTCAGCTGTTTGGCCCGTTGGGACAGATGCGGAGAATGGAAAACCTGTTTTTTCTTGCGCTCGGATTTGGGAAGGTTTTTGTCGTCGCTAACTTCCCGCACCAGCTCCAGAACGTCGTCGCCGAACTGAGCGCGGATTTCTTCAGGCGTCGTATCCGTATCTTCCAGCGTGTCGTGCAAGATGGCCGCGATGATGGCGGACATGTCGTGAACGCCGCCGACCGTCCATAAAATGTTGGCGACTTCGATTGGATGGTTAATATAGGGGGAGGCTTTTTGATCTTTACGTCTTTGGTGACGGTGTTTTCCCGCCGAAAAATTAAGCGCTTTTAAAAACAAAGTCAGATCGTTTTTCAAGCCGGCCTCCTTTTATTTTAAGATACCACAACCGGCTTATGCTGTGCAAACAATTCAAGGGGGTGGTATAAAATTTCTGTTGACAGACAGGATCGACCCTGTTAGGCGCTGAAGCAGACATATTATCAATTCAACAATAGTAACGACATTTGGTAGGTTTACATCACCGGCAGCGGTCGGGGTTTCAGTTTAATAATTCTGGATTCCCCATGCATTTACCGGAGTTTGGGCCGGGCCGAAATGACCATTGTGCCCTGCTATTGTAAGGTAAATAATAACAACCAACTTCCCCAAAAAGTTTTATCAAGAAGGATGCTTATGCGTAAATTAATAATGGTTATTGTTGTTCTGATGGCTGTCAGTGGATGTTCTAAAATCGATCTTGCGATCACGTCGCCTGCGGATGGCGCCACAATCTCCGGTAACGGTGTTACTGTTACCGGAACTGTTGCCAACAATGCGGAAACAGGCGTCACGATAAATGGTATGGCTGCTTCCTTATACATCAGTCAGTCTGCCATAAATCAGTCTGCTGAACACAAGGTTGCCCCGAAAGCGCAGTTTGCTGTAAACAATGTTCCTCTGAATGCAGGACAAAACACGATTGTCGTCACGGCAACGGATGTCAACGGTACGTCCACGAAAAAAACCATTAAGGTGAACGCGGTCATTCCCGGCAACTTTATCAAGCTTAGCTCCTATCCGGACTCCGGGGTGGCGCCGATGGAAATCAGGTTAAGGATTGACGGTTCCTTCAGCCTCAGCAATCCGACGATAACCTTTACCGGTCCAGGCGGAGTGGAAAAACTGGCCTGTGACAATCCGGACGAATACAAATACAGGATAATGACGGAGGGTATTTACTATTTTACCGTTCAAGCTACAAATTCTGCCGGCATTACCTGTTCGGATACGATAGCCGTTACGGTTCTGCCGCTCGAACTCATGGATGCGCTTTTGAGATCAAAATGGAATGGCTTTAAAAATGCATTGAATCATCATAACGTTGATGAGGCAATAATAAATTTTGCATCCGGAAGCCAGGATACCTATAAACAGATGTATGACGACATGAGGCCTATTTTATCCGACGTAGTCAATGAACTTAACGCGTCAACGATCAATTTCATATCTTTAGATAATCGCACGGCGATCTATGAAATATTGGCCACAAGGGAAGGCACAACGTATTCATTCCAGTTGGAATTCGTAAAGGATAAATCGGGACTATGGAAAATACAAAAATTTTGATCACTTCATGGCCTGGGCCGAATCAGTCGCCTGATCCAGGACATGTTCTTGCCGACTCATACGCGTCCCGAAGCTTTTTATCAGCAACCTGTATTTTCTTCGGAGGGCTAAATGTGCCCAGATCCTTTTTTGCAATTGCAGTTGCATTGATTCTTATTCTTTCGTTTGCACAGACCTCTCAAGCTGAGTGGCCTCTGTTTAGCCGGCCGGAGTTTCGGGGGCGGATTATTGATGCGGAAACAAGGCAACCAATCGAAGGCGCGGTGGCGGTGGTTTATTATTCAGCCGATATGCTGATCGGCGGACCGGGCGGTCCGAATTCTTACGTTTTTCACGCCAAAGAATGCCTGACGGACAAAAAAGGCGAATTCTATTTTCCGTCTTATTCTTCATTTCACATCATTTCTCAGGGGATTGGCGCACGCTTCATTTTTTACAAGCCCGGCTACATGGCAAATTATGGTCCGACGTATGTGAATCCTTTTATCATGGAGGATTATTTTTCCGCTGACGAAGCCGGGAAAGTAGGTGAGATTCATGTCAAGCAGGGCACACCCGCCACCTACAAAGGCCCATTGGGAATTGTGGAACTAAAGCAAGCGAGGACAAGAGAAGAAATTCTGATGGGAGATCCTGGTGCACCATCTCCTGAATATCGATCAAACAAGCTGCCACTTTTTTTCAAAGCAATTAATGATGATCGCAAAAAAGGAGGTTTGGAGGGTGAAATAAAATGAATTCATGGAAGGCGAATAACATTAAAGCTTCCTTAGTGCTGTCTGTGATTATACTTGTTTGTTTAATAACGTATACTGAGTCATGTTTTGCGCTTCATCCGGAAACGCACGCCGCATTAAATGAATACATTGCCAAGGGAACTATTTTAGATGATTATTTGAAAAATCAATTAGGAATGCAAAACGGAATAGGAAGCGACATAAATCAAAAGAAGATATGGGAGTTCTTTCGTGAAGGGGGTGCGAAGGAAGATTCCGGTACGCGCTGTTTTAACCATTTCCATAACCCACTCACGAACAAAGGGTTGGCCATTGGACAATCCACCCTGCTTTGGGCGACGCTGCCCTTGGAACAACAAAAACTCGCGCCCCTTACCTCACTATTCAATATGGGTAATCGCATGCTTTATCGTAAACAAACATTCCGTCAGGAGGTTTAAAATATGCCCCGATACTTTTCTGCAATTATAGCTACTTTTGTTATTCTTCTTTCACTTGTGCAGACGTCGCAGGCGGGTTGGCCTATATTCAGCAGACCGGAGTTTCGGGGGCGGATTATTGACGCGGAAACAAGGCAACCAATCGAAGGCGCGGTGGCGGTGGTTTATTATTCAGCAGATATGCTGATCGGCGGACCGGGCGGTCCGAATTCTTACGTTTTTCACGCCAAAGAATGCCTGACGGACAAAAAAGGCGAATTCTGTTTTCCGTCTTATTCTTCATTTCACATCATTTCTCAGGGGATTGGGGTACGCTTCATTTTTTACAAGCCCGGCTACATGGCAAATTATGGTCCGGCGTATGTGAATCCTTTTATCATGGAGGATTACTTTTCGGCGGACGAAGCCGGTAAAGTGGGTGAGATTCATGTCAAGCAGGGCACACCCGCCAGCTACAAAGGCCCATTGGGGATTGTGGAGTTGAAGAAGGCAAAGACGAGAGAAGAAAAATGGAAAGCTCCTCTTGTATCTACATCATCACTAGAATCAAAGGACTTACCACTTTTATATAAGGCCATTGACGAGGCGGAAAAGAACCTGAAAGCGGAGGGCATTCAATGAAAAGCTGTTCTAAAAGAATGTTGAAAATACTTAGCGGCATAATTCTACTTGTTTTGCTTACGGTTACACACGTAATGGCTTTGCACCCTGAAACGCACAGAGCGATAAATGAATCTTTAGCTTCCGAAGGTTTTCTAGATGGATATTTAAAAGAACAAATGGGTTTACAAGAAGGGATAAAAACCAAATACAATGAGAGGCAGTTATTTAAATTGGTTGGTGACGGCGGTGCGAAAGAAGATTCCGGTACACGCTGTTTTAACCATTTCCATAACCCACTCACGAACAAAGGGCTAGCCATTGGACAATCCACCCTGCTTTGGGCGACGCTGCCTTTGGAACAACAAAAACTGGCGCCCCTTTCATCTTGGGACGATGTCCGTTATTATTATTACAGGGCTTTAACGGATGCCGATATCAGTGATAGAAACAACTGGTTTGCTCTGATGTTTCAGGGTCTGGGCCAGCTTATGCATCTGGTGGAAGACATGTCCGTGCCGGCTCATACGCGCGATGACAGCCACCCGCCTCCTTTCTGGAATGAAGGTTATGAAGTATGGGCCAGGGAATCCATCAATGACATGTCAAATGTTTCAACATACCTTGGTTATGATGGTATTTTCAGTTACACGCCTTATGATAATTCTCTCTTTTTGATCCCCCAGCTTTTTGATACGGATCAATACAAGGGCGGCAATCCGGAGATTACAACAACATCCAGCAGCATCGGCCTTGCCGAATATACGAATGCGAACTTTTTCAGTGACGATACAATCAACGCATCTAATTTTCCACATCCTCAAATAGACAGCAACAATAGGCATATCAAACCTCATGAAGGGCCGTCGGGCACCTACAAGAGAGAATATTTTGTTAAAAACTGCAGCGGCGGCTATTGTGAACCCAATGCAACCAAAAGCTACCAGGGTTATTTGCTTTCCGCAGTTGATCTGAACGATTACTGGCGGCAAAAGAATCCCAACGCCGCCAAACCCAAACCGGTTATTCCTATTTTGGATGAAAATGTCTATGCGGACTATGCCCAGCTTCTTATCCGCCGTGCCGTCGGGTATTCCGGAGAAGTGCTGAAGTATTTTTTCCGGGCCGACATGAATATGCGGGCCGCCTCACAGGGATATAGTGGCTATGTTATTGAAAACAATACAAGGGAAGCGATGGAGGGAGAATTTCACCTCTACTACGACAACACCAGCGATGAACGCGTGGAAATCAAAAGCGGTAGTTTTCCCATAACCGCAATGAAGATCGAAGCAAACTCAACCGGCGGCAACGTCAATTTCGCCGCACCAACCGATGCCAGGAAGCCAGGTGAATACATGCTGGTTTTTCGCGGTAACATGGGAGGGGAGACAGGGGCAGTTGCATGCCGTTTCATCAGGACACAGTCTCATTTTATTTTCAGCTTGACACGCGGCGACGGCATCCCCGTTACACCTGCTCTGAATGCATCATTTAACGTAACTGATTCATCAGGCAATCGTGTATCTTATACCGTGACCTATATCGGGGATGCGGAATCGACCACTGTTCCCGGAAAGTGGAAAGTAACGCTTACCGCTCCTCCAGCCAATGCCGACCCGAAAGGCTATTGGGTGTATTATTCATGCGATGATAGCCTTGGAGCACAATATCCTCACAAATATAAAATGGCAGAGCATAATAAAGCGGAGAACCTAATTCAGCCGGGAACATACACGGATACCATTCCATATTATAAGGAAATAAGTTCAGGATGGTCGCCAAGAAATCCAAGAAATGCCGGCATTGGCCCTTGCAGAAAGACTTTTCAGATCATATGCTCGGTTTCATTTAATGTGATGTATTCATTGAGTTCGTCTCTTATATTAAGTGATCCACAAGGCCCTATGACGTATGCCATCACTAGCAGCGATGGGGCGCTTAACCTTAGTGGCGGAAATTATTTTGGTCCTTACAGTACAGCATGGATTCCACAGGAAGCCGGCAGTCACACTTATGTTATCAACATTACAACGTCCGTAGATCCTTGGTTTGCTTTAGATCGTTTTGCGCTCGAAATGGCACCCGATATAAGAGTATACAGCGACATGGGGCAAGGTTTGTAGAATTACATCTATATGAACAGTTTGGCGATCGTTGCATCTGTTTTTAGCGCGCTTCAGTCAGTGGAATAATCAGTTATTCTCTGAATGCGACGTTTAAAACAAAGGGGAAGGAGGATGTAGTCTTGCGGCCAATGATACATCTTTTCTGCGATGATCCCTATGCATTTTGAGATTATTTCCATTCTATGCTAAGCATATCCGCATGAACAACAAGGAAAAGGATGACGTGTCATCATGCCGAATGCGGATAAAGGCAGAATATTTTTTGAAAAACCTGATCTGACGATGTTGCGCAAAGAGCATGCTGTTTTCGACATGCATTTTCACACACGCTATACGGATGGACGCGACACGGTGGCCATGATTGCCGCGCGGGCGCGCGCGCTGGGCATCGGCGTGGCCATAACCGACCACAATGATATTCTGGGCGCGCTGGAAATGGACAGAATCAAGGACGTGCCAAGCATTCCGGGCATTGAAATCACGTCGAAGGAAGGCTCTCACGTTCTGGTCTATTTTTATTCGGCGCAGCATTTGAAAAAATTCTACACCAAATATATCAAGCCTTTTCTGGGGAAAGACATCATGAGCTCGACAAAGCTCAGCATGGAAGAGATTCTTTCCTCGGCGAAGCTGTTTCCCTCCGTTACAATTTTCCCCCACCCCTACTGCGTGGCCTATACCGGCGTCTGCAATTTGAATTTTGACGAGCAGCGCCAGGAGAGGCTTCTGACGGCGGCCGACGGCGTCGAAGTGATCAATGCCGAAAACGTGCACCGCTGGAATTTGCGCTGCGCGCTCTTGGGGCGACGCTTGAAAAAATCGATGACCGGCGGCAGCGACGGGCACTCCCTGTACCACATGGGAAAAGTCGTTACATGCGCGGTCTGTGCAAAATCGGGCCCCGCCATGCTCGACGCCGTAAAGGAGGGCCGGACATTTGTGATCGGCAAGGAAATCAATCTGCTTAGAAAAGTGGCGATAAGCGGTTCCAAGCTCAACGTGAACGCCGCGGTCTATCCCGACCGCCTGGGCAAGAACATCCGCTACAGTTATCGACTGATTTACGTGAAATCCGGTCTCATCCGCAGGCAGCTCAGCCAGACCCTGCTGCGCAGAAAGACCAAACATCATCCGCTCTTTTAGCCGGACTATTTTCAGGCGGTGGGGAGGCGCGTCATGCAAAACAAGCTGTTTGCCGGTTTTCCCGGCGTTGTATTTTTTCTTCTTCTTGCGGTGGTCACGGTTTTTTTCGGCTACATTCTCAGGCCGTTTATCTTCGCTATTTTCTGGGCGGTGCTTCTGGCGGCGCTGTTCGATCCCGTTCAGGCGCTGTTTCTGCGCAAATTTCAATCGCCCAATCTTTGCGCGGGGCTGACGCTGGCCGTCGTCGTGATCGCGCTGATCCTGCCGGTGGGGCTGATTCTGGCATTGCTGGTGGGGGAATCTCTGGAACTTTATGCGTCGGTTACATCCAACGGCGCCGCCTGGATGCAGTCGATTACGGGGTTCTTCGCATCGCTTGGCCATCATCCGCTGGCCGAGCGTCTGAATCTCAATGAGCAGTTCATCACGGATAAATCCCTTGAACTGCTCAAGGCCGCCGCCGATTTTATGGTCAAAAACCTGTCGTCACTGACTGAAAATACCATTTTATTCTTCGTGCAGTTCGCCGTCATGCTGTACTGCCTGTTTTACTTTTTGCGCGATGGAAAACATTTTATCGAAACGATTGCCCGCCATCTGCCGGTGGACCGGCGTCATCTGGAGACGTTTGCCGACGAATTTCTGGTGACGTCAAAATCCACCCTGAAATTCACGTTTATCATCGGCGGCATTCAGGGACTTCTGGGCGGTCTGCTCTTTTATTTCACCGGCGTGGAAAGAGCCCTGGTCTGGGGGGTGATGATGGTGGGGCTTTCCATTGTGCCGGCCATCGGCAACGCCATTATCTGGGCGCCGGCCGGCGTCATCATGCTGATTACGGGTCATGTCTGGCAGGGCATCGTCATTCTGATTTTCGGCGCGGTGGTGATCAGCATGGTGGATAATTTGCTCAGGCCGATTCTCATGGGCAAGGACATTGAAATGCACGCGCTGGTCATCTTTCTTTCGACGCTGGGCGGCATTGCGGTCTTCGGCTTTTCGGGTTTTGTGCTGGGCCCCGTGCTGGCCGCTTTTTTTCTGGCGGCCTGGAAATTGTTTCTGGAGCTTTATCCGGAAGAGGATTTTCCCCCGCGCGAAGAAACCTGATCGGCTATTACAAAACGCCACAGCGCATCGCGGTCTTCCCTGCGGGCATAATCAATCCCGATTCTCGGTGTGGCAAGTATTCTGTGTTCGGGAACGTCCTGGCCGTTTTCAATCCAAAGTTGCGATCTTTTCGTCAAATCCCAGCCGTTGAACGTTTTGTCGATGGCGAGCGCTTGGCAGAGCTTGGCCGGGCCGTTGGTCAGCTCACGGCCTTTGCGGCCTCGTCTTTTCTCCATTTGAGCTATTCCGGCAGCGGGTTGAATGGCCCTAAGCAGCACGGCGCAGGGATGGCCTTCGGTTTCCGTCACGACATTGATCAGATAATGCATGCCGTAGGTAAAATACACGTAGGCGTATCCTGCCGGGCCGAACATCACGTCGTTGCGGTTTGTTCTTCCTCGGTGCGCGTGGCAGGCGCTGTCGGTTTGTCCGCAGTAAGCTTCCGTTTCGACGATGATGCCCGAAAGTTCCTTGCCGCCAATACGACGAACCAGTTTTTTCCCCAGAAGATTTCGCGCAACGCTTGGCGTGTCTTGGGTATAAAATGTTTTGCTCAGAATGGTCATGTGTCCCCGAAAAGCATGGTGTAATTTCAGCTTGACATCATCAAGCCTTCATTTTAGAAGCTCCATCTATCATGAATATACATGTTGTCAATGTTTGCCTGTTTAATAAGAAGACTGCTTTTCAGGTGCGAACGATTCTTCGCAGTGTATAATGAGTTACACGTAAAAAGAGCTTTTGGGAAAAACGGAACCGGAGGGTCCTGTTATAAATGATAAGTGGTTTCAGTTGTTTGGCCGCAAGACGGAAAATTTGTGTCTATGGCACAAATCGTGCTGATACGCGAGCGGCGACTGGAACTGGATGTATGACTTTTAAGCATGATTTAAGGAAGTTTTTTTATGAGCAAATCAAAAGGAATTGTGGTGGTTTTTCCGGGGCAGGGATCGCAGCGCTCCGGAATGGGGAAGGATTTTTACGATGCTCTTCCCGCAAGCCACAGGACGTTTGAAGAAGCGTCCGACGCGCTGGGCCTGGATGTCGCCGCTATTTGTTTTAACGATGATCCGCGCCTGAATTTGACGGAGTACACGCAGCCCTGCATCGTGACGACGGAAATCGCCATGCTGCGCGGGCTTTCTGAAAAATACGGATTTAAGGCCGAGTATTTCGGCGGCCATTCGCTGGGTGAGTTTTCCGCGCTGGTCGCCGCGGGCGTAATGCCGTTTGCCGATGCGGTGCAAATTGTCCGCGAGCGCGGTCGTCTGATGCAACAGGCCGTGCCGGTGGGCGTAGGCGCCATGGCGGCTGTGATTTCCGAAGGCATCGACATGGACGGGTTGAAAAAGATGCTGGCCGATTTACCCATCGACATTGCCAATATCAACTCCGCCAATCAGGTGGTCATTTCCGGCGAGGCGGCGGCGCTGCCGGAGGCGGAAAACCGCTGCAAGGAATTTTTTGCACCGCCCAAGACGCACAGGTTTGTGACGCTCAATGTAAGCGCGCCTTTCCATAGCCGCTTCATGAAATCCATTGAAGAGCCGTTTGCGGCCACTCTGAAAAAATTCAGCGCGTCGTTTAACGCGCAAAACGCATCGTGCGTCACGTCCAACTATCAGGGAACGTTTCATGCGGAATCGACGGATGCGGTGACGGCCAATCTCGTCAGCCAGCTTTCGCATTCCGTTTTGTGGCGTGACAACATGCAGACGCTCGCTTCCGTGGCGACAAGTGTTTATGAGATCGGACCGGGACGGCCGCTGCGTGACTTTTTGAAAACGGTCGGAGTGGCGTGCGAATCCATCACCGGTCTTGCGGCGGCGGAAAGAATTTTTGTTAAAGCTTAAATCAGTTAACGATTTGTTTTGGAGGTACGATTTTGGAAAATACAGGGAAACTCAACAACACCCCGATCAAAATACAGGATAACACGCTGCGCGACGGGCATCAGTCCATTTACGCGACACGGATGAAAACCGAAGACATGATTCCTCTTGCGGAAGAAATGGATCAGTGCGGTTTCCATGCCATGGAAGTCTGGGGCGGCGCGACATTTGACACCATGCACCGCTTTTTACAGGAAGACCCGTGGATGCGGCCGAGAATTTTAAGAAAATACATCAAGAAAACGCCGTTCACGATGCTTTTGCGCGGCCAGAATCTGGTGGGGTACCGCCATTACGCCGACGACGTGGTCCGTGCGTTTGTCGATAAGGCCTGTGAGATCGGCATCGATATTTTCCGCTGTTTCGACGCGCTCAATGACTATCGCAACATTGAAACCTGCGTCGAGCGGATCAAGGCCAACAAAAAGCATTTTCAGGGGACGCTTTGCTATTCTCTGACGGAAGTCCGTCTGGGCGGCGACGTTTACAATCTTGATTTCTTCGTGTCCAAAGCCAAAGAGCTCCACGCCATGGGAGCGGATTCCATCTGTATCAAGGATATGGCCGGGCTTTTGTCTCCCTATGACGCCTTCGATCTGATTTCGGCTCTGAAGAAAGCCGTGCCGGCGCCCATTCAGCTGCATACGCACTACACCAGCGGTATGGCCTCGATGACTCTGCTGAAAGCCATTGAAGCCGGCGTGGATGTTGTCGATACATGCCTCGCGCCGTTTGCGCTCAGGACTTCCATGCCGGCCGTCGAGCCGCTTGTCGCAACGCTTACCGGAACCCCGCGCGCCAGCGGCATGGATTTGCAGAAACTTCTGGCAATCGGAGAGCATCTGGAAAAAATCGCTCCCAAATACAAATCCTTCCTCGCGGATCACAAACTGTCCATTATCGACAGCGAAGTGTTGGCCCACCAGATTCCGGGCGGCATGATCTCGAATCTGGCCAGCCAGCTCAAAGACATGAACGCGCTGCATCGGATGGGGGAAATTACCAAGGAAGTGGTGCAGACCCGCAAGGACATGGGTTATCCGCCCCTGGTGACGCCCGTATCGCAGATCATCGGCGCGCAGGCTGTTTTAAACGTTCTGTTCGGCCGCTATGTCCGGGTGTCCAATCAGTTGAAGGATCTGGTGCTGGGCCTGTACGGCAAAACGCCGATGCCCATTGATTCTGAATTAACGAAGAAGCTTCTTAAAAATTACAAACTGGGTCAGGAGCCGATTACCGGCCGGCCGGCGGATCGCCTGGCGCCGGAAATTGAAGACGCCAAAAAGCAGTTGGGCGATCTGGCCAAAAACGACGAGGATGTGATTGCCTACATCCTGTATCCCGCGACGATGGAAAAATTTCTCAAGACGAAATACGGCGTGGAATCGTCAACGCCCGCCGCTTCGTAGGCTAAAGGCAAACGGCAGAGCCGCTGCTTTTTGGGATGGGGCACGAAGCGGCGGGTGAAGAAATCAATATTCGCAAAAAGAAAGGCTTAAAATGGATTTAAGTTACACAGACAATCAACTCATGTACGTGGACACCGTGCGCAAGCTGGTGAAGAACTCAATTACGCCGCATATTCTGGAGCTGGAAAAGGCGCATCAATTCCCCTGGAAGATTATTGAAACCGCGTGGAAGATGGGCGTCATCAACCTGTCCATTCCCGAGTCCGTCAAGGGGTTTGACGTGGACGTCTTTTCCTCGGCGATCATCATCAAGGAAATCTCTTACGGCGATACGGGTATTTCCACATCCGCCATGTGCAACGATCTGGCCAATGTCGTCATCAGCAAGCACGGGACGGACGCGCAGAAAGAGCGCTTTCTGAAACCGTTTGTGGACAAGCCGCTTCTGGCGTCGTTTTGCCTGACCGAGCCCGGCGCGGGCTCCGATAACTCGCTCATGACCAGTTTTATCGCCAAGCGCGATGACGGCTCGTATGTGCTCAACGGGTCAAAGTGCTTCATCACCAACGCGTCTTACGCGTCTCAATTTACGGTGGTCTGCAAGGTCGGCAAACCCACCTCCAATTTCATGGCCTGCGTGGTGGTGCCGGTTGAGCATGTGACCGCCGCGGAGCTGCCCGATGTCGGGACGTCGACGCGCGAAATCAACGTGCCCGGCGGCGGCAAGATCACCATCGGCAAGCCCGAAGACAAACTGGGGCAGCGATTGTCCAATACGGCGACCGTGACGTTTGAAGATGTTATTATTCAGCCGGACCAGATCATCGGCGATCGCCGCTTCGGCTTCAAGTATATTGTTGATGTGCTCGATTACGCGCGTCCGATGGTGGCCGCGATCGGCCTGGGCCTGGCCAAGCGCGCGCTGGATCTGACGATTGCCTACACGCAGGAGCGCAAGCAGTTCGGCCAGCGCATCTGCGATTTGCCGGTGGCCCGCGACATGATTACCGCCATGTGGAAGAAGGTCGAACTGGCGGAGCTGGCGCTCATCAAAGCCGCCTGCAAGATCGAAGAAAAAGCGAAGGACGCCGGCATTTACGCATCGCTGGCTAAAAACACCTGCGCGGAAGCGGCGCTCTTTTGCGCCAACGAAGGCCTGCACCTGCACGGCGGTTATGGCTTTACCACGGAATACGAAATTTCGAAGCTCGCGCGCGATGCCCATATCATTGACATCTATGAAGGCGTCCGCGAAGTGCAGAATATGATTATCGGCCGGGAGCTTGTTTAATGGCGCTGTATCTTCACAGCATGGGGCATTTTTATCCCGAAAACATTATCTCCAACCGGTTTCTGGAAGACCTGAATATCGGCACGTCCAACGAGTGGATCGTGGAGAGAGTCGGGATAGAAAATCGCCGCACCGTATTGCCGCTGGATTATATCCGCGAGACGAAAAACGCCGACTTTCGCGCCGCGTTTGATGTTCGGCAATATAAGAATGCGGATATGGCGGCGGCAGCCGCCCGGATGGCGCTCGATCGCGCGTCACTTGCGCCGGAAGACATCGGGATGGTGATTGCGGGCAGTTCGTCGCCGGACAATGTCGCTCCCGCGGAGTCATCCGCCGTGGCCGCTCTATTGGGCATCGATGTTCCCTGTCTGGATATGAATTCGGCGTGCAGCTCCTTTGGCATGCAGATCAATTTTCTGTCCAAAATGGAGCCCGAATCCCTGCCGCCTTATGTCCTGGTGGTGGATACGGAGACGCTGACCAAGACCGTCGATTACTCCGATCGCGCCACCGCCGTGCTGTTTGGCGACGGCAGCGCCGCGGCGATTGTTTCCACGAAAGTTATGTCGCGCCGGTCGTTTGCAAGTTGCAGTTTTGATTCCCGCCCCTCGGGCTGGGAAAAAGTAGGCATCAATTATTTGTGGCGCTTCGCTCAGGAAGGAAACGCCGTACAGGGATTTGCCATTCGCACCACGACGGAGGGTGTGAAGCAATTAAAGGACCAGTATGGCCCGGAAGCGAAGCGATTTATTTTTATCGGCCATCAGGCCAATCTTGGCATGCTGAAAACAGTCTGCGAACGAACGGGCATCGCGCCGGAGCATCACTGGTACGGAGTGGATCAGTTCGGCAACACCGGCTGCGGAAGCGCGCCGTCGGTTCTTTCCGCGCATTGGGACGACCTCGTGGCGGGAGACCGCGTGGCCATATCGATTGTGGGGGCGGGACTGTCCTGGGCGCATCTGATGTTGAAAGTTGAGGATCATGCATAATGGATAAAAAAGTTGCCATTGTAACGGGAGGCGCCACCGGCATCGGCGCCGCGTGCGTGCGCGCGCTGGCCGCGGAAGGATTTTGCGTGGGCATTCACTACCGCAAAAGCGCGGAGAAAGCGCAGGCGCTGCTTGATGAAATTTCAAACGGGTTTCTGGTTCAGGCCGATCTGGCCGCCATCGATCAGATTGACGCGATGGTCGGCAAAGTAAAAGAAACCGCGGGTCGCGTGGATGTGCTGGTGAACAACGCCGGACAATCGATTAACGCGGATATTATTTCCATGAAGGTCGAACAGTTTGACGAGCAGCGCGCCATCACGCGCGGCGTCTGGTATCTGACCAAGCGTATTTTGCGCCAGTTCATGATGCGAAGCTCCTCGGGCCGCGTCATTAATATTTCCAGTGTCGTGGGGCATACCGGCAATGCCGGGCAGATCGCCTATACCATGGAAAAAGCGGCGCTCGACGCCTTTACCAAGTCGCTTTCCCAGGAAATGGCCGGGCGCAACATTCTGGTCAATTCCGTTGCTCCGGGATTTATTGAAACGGACATGACGCAGGAACTGCCCCCGGAAGTCAAGGAGCGCATCTTGTCGGGCATTACGCTGGGACGTATCGGCCGTCCGGAAGAAATCGCGGAAGTCGTCGCGTTTCTGTCGACCAAGGGAGGGTACATCAACGGCTCCGTGATTCACGTCAACGGAGGGCTTTATGGAGGTTGATGACGGCATCAAACAGGAGGTGCTGGCGCTGGTGCCGCAGCAAAAACCGTTTCGCTTCATCGACGAAATTATCAGTTTGAGCGAAGAGGAAATTGTCGGCGCGTACCGGTTCAGCGAAGACGAGTTTTTCTATGCGGGGCATTTTCCCGGCCGGCCGATTACACCGGGTGTGATTCTGGTTGAATCCATGGCGCAGATCGGCGTGGTGGCCTATGGGATGTATCTGCTGGCCTGCCGGAAAAATGTTCGTCCCAGCCAGATGAAAGGGCCGCTCAGCCTGTTTTCGCTGGCCGATGGCATTGAATTCAAAGGCATCGTCAAACCGGGGGAACGGGTGATTGTGAGAGGAAAAAAAATATATATGCGAAAAGGGGCATTAAAAGTGGATGTGAAAATGGAAAGGGAAAACGGGGAAGTGGTGTGTATGGGGCAGTTGGCCGGAATGGGAGTGGACGCATGAGAAAAAGAGTCGTCATTACAGGAATGGGAGTTGCCGCGCCGAACGCGCACGGGCTTGTGGAATTTGAGCAGGCGCTTCGGGAAGGCCGTTCCGGCATTCGCTTCCAGCCGCTTCTGGAAGAGTTGAAGTTCGGCTGCCAGATCGCGGGCGTTCCGGAAAATTTTGATGCCATCCGCAAAAGTTACTTCGATCATGAAAAGCTGATGTCGATCAACGACAATATCGGCTATGCCTCCGTGTCGGCGGTGGACGCCTGGACGGATGCGGGCTTCAAAATGCCGGAAAGCAGCGATGAAACGGTGGACTGGGATACCGGCGTGATCGCAGGCTCGGGCATCGGCGGCATGGATACCATCGCGCAAAGCGTCGTTCCCATGGTTAATGAAGGCCGCGTTCGGCGGCTGGGCAGCCGGGTTGTTGAGCAGGTGATGAACAGCGGCACCAGCGCCCGCATCGGCGGACTGCTCGGCGTGGGCAATCAGGTCACGTCCAACTCGTCGGCGTGCAGCACCGGCAACGAGGCGATTATCGACGCGCTGTGGCGAATCCGCATGGGCCTGGCCAAACGCATGGTGGCCGGCGGATCGGAAGGCGCAACGCCCTACATCTGGGGCGGCTTTGACGCGATGCGCGTTATTTGCCGCAAATTCAACGACAACCCCGCGGCGGGATCTCGACCGATGTCGGCTTCGGCCTGCGGATTTGTTCCCGGTTCCGGCGGCGCGATGCTGGTTTTGGAAGAGCTGGAGACGGCGCTGGCTCGCGGCGCACGCATCTATGCGGAGGTCATGGGCGGTTATGTGAACTCCGGCGGGCAGCGGATGGGCGGCTCCATGACGGCCCCCAATCCCGTGGGTGTGCGCAGATGCATTCAGGGCGCGGTGGCGGACGCGGGCATTCAGCCGTCCGAGGTGGATGCCGTAAACGGCCATCTGACGGCAACTTACGCCGATCCGATGGAAGTCAAGAACTGGGCGGCGGCGCTCGAACGAACGCCGGACACTTTTCCGTACATCAATTCGACGAAGTCCATGGTCGGTCATTGCCTGGGAGCTGCGGGCGCGATCGAATGCGTGGCCTCCGTCCTTCAGGTTTATAAGGGGTTTGTCCATCCTTCGATTAACAGCGAGGATGTCCATCCGGAGATTGCGGAGTATGCGGCTAAAATTCCGCAGACGTGTATAGAGTTACCGCAGTTGCGGTTTCTGGCGAAAGCCGGTTTCGGTTTCGGCGATGTTAATAGTTGTTTGATATTTAAAAAGTGGGAAGAATAAAAAATATTTTAAAGGAGTATTCAAATTATGGATGACAAGAAGATTTTTGAGGAAATGATCAACATTTTAAAAACCTACACCAAAGACGCGGCGCTTTTAGAAAAAGCGACGCTCGAGACGCACATTTTGAACGACCTGAAAGTCAATTCGGCGCGTCTGGTGGACGTGATCATTAAATGTGAAGATGTTTTCGGCATCAGTGTGGACGACGATGAAGCGGACAAGATTCGCACCATCGGCGACGCGGTCAAAATCATTAAACAAAAACTCGGGTAATCAATTATGGATAAGCGATCCAGGTTTTTTCTGCAGTTGCAGAATGTCTTAGGAAGGCTGGCGATATTGATCATTGCGCCGTTATATTTCGGCGCCGCGCATCTGTTTTTCTATCGGATACGCGATCTGCGCAACATGCGCCGTCAGTGTGCCGCGGAATTCGACAAACACAAGGGGCCCTGGATTATTTGTGCCAATCATTTAACGATGATTGATTCCTTTATGCTGACGTATGCATCGTTTAGCCTTTGGGGCCATATCCGGCATTATAAAAGATTGCCCTGGAATCTGCCGGAAAGACGCAATTTTCAGAGCAATATTTTTCTGGCCGTGCTGTGCTACCTGTCCAAGTGCATTCCCGTTGACCGGGGCGGCTCGCGCGAGAAGATGAAGCAATTGCTTGATACATGCATTTATCTTTTGAACCGCGGGCAAGCCATCATGATTTTCCCTGAAGGGGGACGTTCACGCACCGGACGCGTTGATCGGGAAAATTTTTCTTACGGCGTGGGCCGGTTTGTCCAGGATGTGGACAATGTAAAGGTCATGTGCATTTATCTGCGCGGTGACCAGCAGCGCGATTATGGTTTAGTTCCCGCGTGGGGAGACAAATTTTACGCGCAAATGGAAGTTTTTCAGCCGACGCCGGTCGAACAGACGGGTCTGCGCGCGCAGCGGGAATACGCGGGGCAGATTATCAATCGGTTGGCGGATATGGAGGAACGGTATTTTGCCACTCGTCGGGAACGATATCGTGGATTTGAAAAGTCCGATGAATGTGCAAAAAAGCAGGGATTTGCGCTATCTGAGGAAAATTCTAACCGATATTGAGATCAAGCAGGTGCAAGGCGGCGAAGACCCGGATGCGGCTTTATGGAGTTTCTGGGCCTGCAAGGAAGCCGCCTTTAAAGTGATAAAGAAAATGTCCGGCGACGCGGCGTTTGTGCCGCGTCGCTGGTCTGTTTCTTACCGGTCTTCGTCTTCAGCAACCGATTCGTCTGCCGATATCTTCTCCATCCCGTCCGAGCCCCATACGTCCATTTCAGGTGTTGTGAAAATAACGGGTCGGCAGGATATTCCTTTTCAACTTTTTCTGACGCCTTCGTATGTTCATTGTGTTGCAGCCGATGACGGTGACACGCTGGCTTCGGCTGCCTGGCAGGTCAGCCTGTTGCCGGATGGGCAAACAGATCTCGAAAAAAAACCCTCTCTTTTTTTAAGGGCGCTGCTGGTCGAACGCCTGGCTTCCGTGCTGGATTGCCGTCCAGGCTCCGTTGAAATTCAGAGACAGGAAAAGGATGGCGACCTTCTGCCTCCGAGGGTCTATGTAAGCGGTCTGCCGGCTGCCGGCGTTGATATCAGCTTAAGTCATGATGGATCGCTTGTCGCTTACGCCATTCATATCCGTTCTGCCATTTAACTTGCCTTGCCCGGATAAAAAATAGCTGTTGATATTCTGTTGTTATGTTTTTTTTCTTATGTTAAGCATCGGGGCATCTTTTTTCTTTGAGGGGGGGCATATGGAACATCAAGAGGTTGTTGCTTTAGTTACCGGAGGCGCATCGGGTCTGGGGGAATCTACCGTAATGCAATTGGTCGGGAAAGGCGCCAAAGTGGTTATCGCGGATATCGATGAGGTTAAGGGGCCCAAAGTAGCGCAAGCTGCGGGAGGCAATGCCGTCTTTGTGCGCGCGGATGTGACCAATGAAGCGGATATTCGTCTGGCTATCAAAACAGCAGTGGATACTTTCGGCAAAATGAACGTTGCCGTCAATTGCGCCGGAATCCCCACGCCAGGCAAAATCCTGGGGAAGAAAGGGCCGCTGCCGATGGAGTCTTTCAATAAAGTCGTCGCAGTGAATCTGGGAGGAACGCTCAATGTCATCCGGTTGGCCGTGGAGCAAATGAACGCCAATGCCGTCAATGAAGAAGGCGAGAAAGGCGTCATTGTCAATACGGCATCCATTGCAGCTTTTGACGGACAGATCGGACAGTCGGCTTATTGCGCCTCTAAAGGCGGTATCGTCGGTATGACCCTGCCCATTGCCCGTGAATGCGCCGAGTACGGCATTCGCGTCGCTACCATTGCCCCCGGGCTTTTTGCAACACCCCTGATGGACAGTTATTCGGCCGCGGTGAAAGAGAGTTTGGCCAAAACCGTGCCCTTTCCGAGCCGTTTGGGAAAACCGGGCGAATACGCCAAACTGGTTTTACACATTATAGAAAACCCGATGCTCAATGGCTGCTGCATTCGAATTGATGGTGCGCTGCGGATGCAGGCCAAATAGCGCGGGTTCTTTTAACTTGAAAAGCATATGGGATTCATGTAATCTTCCGGAGGTACTGCGGACGTAAGAGAGCCGAGATAGACGGGCGCTGGTTGATGTTATGAAGCCATTTCCGGACGTTGCTACAACGAAAGAAATTGAAACCACTATGTTTTCTCAAGTGGTTGACGCGGTGGATGTCGGGCTTGCGGTTCTGGATCGGGATTTGCGCATCCGGCACTGGAACCGCTGGCTGCAGTTGCATTGCGCGATACCGCCTGATCAGATTATCGGGCGTCATATCTGCGACGTGTTTCCCAACGTGAATCGCCCCCGTTTCCTCAACAATTGCAAAGCTGTTTTCGCCTTTGGCAATTCCTGTGTCTTTTCTCAAAAACTGCATCGTTATTTGTTTCCGTTTAAACCTGCGAGCCCTTTTGAATCCGATTTTGAGTATATGCAGCAAAACTGCAACATGGGACCGCTTAGCAATGAAAAGGGCGTTGTCGATTACCTGTTTATTGCCGTGCACGATGTGACGGAAACCGTTTCGTTCGAACAGAAACTGACGGCGCTGAACCTGATGGACGGGCTCACCGGAATCTGCAATCGCCGCGGCCTCGAACAGCGCCTGAAAAAAGAAATGGACCGGCACAAACGCTATGGCCGCCCTCTGAGTCTGATGATCTTTGATCTGGATCATTTCAAGGCCGTCAACGACATGCATGGCCATCAGTGCGGGGATCGTATTTTAAAAAACATCGCCGAATTGATCGGCAGGTCCATTCGGACCGAAGATACTCTGGGTCGTTACGGCGGGGAAGAGTTCTGCTGCGTGATGCCGGAAACGACGATGGACGCCGCCGTGGTTCTGGCCGAGCGCTTCCGGACTAAAATTGCCGGCCATGCTTTCCGGTGTGGCGCCGAGCGCATTTCCGTCACCATCAGCCTGGGCGTCGCGGCCATGAGCGCCAAGACGGCAACGCCCGATCTGCTTCTGAGCAGGGCCGAAGACGGTCTGTATATGGCTAAAAACAGGGGCTGCAACCGCGTGGAAGTTGCCGGGTAAAAAACGGCTCCCGTTATTCGCTGATGTCTTTTCTCAGCATCACCGGTTTGACCTGCTTTTTGCGCATCCGGATATTGACCATCTCCACCGCCACGGAAAACGCCATGGCAAAATAGATGTAGCCTTTAGGAACGTGCACGTCGAATCCTTCAACGATCAAAGTCACGCCCACCAGAATCAGAAACGACAGCGCCAGTATTTTAATGGTCGGATGGTTGTCCACAAATACGGAAATCGGTTTGGCGGCAAACAGCATGATGCCGACCGCAATAACAATGGCGATGGCCATGATCGAAATATGCTGGGCCAGCCCCACCGCCGTGATGACGGAATCCAGCGAGAAAACAATATCTAAAATCGCGATCTGAAAAAGCACCATCGCCAGGGAAACGGCTTTGGTAGATATTTGGTGTTCTTCGACGCCCTCCAGAGAGTGGTGGATTTCGTGCGTGGCTTTGCCCAGCAGAAACAAGCCGCCGCCGATTAAGATGATGTCGCGGCCGGAAATCTCCTGCCCGAGGATGGTAAACCAGGGCTGCGTCAGATTGGCCACCCAGACGATGGAAAAGAGCAGCAACAGTCGGGTGAGCATGGCCAGCATGAGTCCCGTGGTGCGCGCGAAATTTCTCTTTTCGGCGGGCACGCGGCCCACCAGAATGGAGATGAAAAT
>CAZGDK010000034.1:0-19112 GCA_964525155.1 uncultured Smithella sp.
GGCGAAGTCAAGTGTTCACAGGTTTTGTATGACGGCATCAAAAAATATGGCGGAAAACCAATCATGTGGAAAGCCGGACATTCGCTCATCAAAGCAAAAATGAAGGAAGAAAAAGCTTTGCTGGGCGGTGAAATGAGCGGGCACCTGTTTTTTGCAGACCGTTATTTCGGCTATGATGACGCCATCTACGCGGCCGTGCGGCTGCTGGAAATTCTTTCAGAAACCAACCAGAGCGTCAGCGAGTTGTTTGCCGACGTTCCGCAAACATTCGCCACGCCCGAAATCCGAATGGATTGCGACGACGATAAGAAAACGGCCGTGGTCGAAAAAATAAAGGCTCATTACCGAAATAATCCGGAGATGATCGACATCGACGGCGTGCGCATCCCGTTTAAAGACGGCTGGGCGCTTGTCCGGTGCTCCAACACCCAGCCGGTTGTCGTGTTGCGTTTCGAGGCGTCTTCACCTCAACAATTGCAGGCCATTCGCAAGGAAGTGGAAGACCTCCTGTCTTTTTAGAAGGCCGCTAAAGGTTTTTGATTATTGCGTCCAGCTGCCGAAGCGCATCCTCCGGTGTGCCAGTATTCAAAATATACGCATCGGCCAGAGCGATGCAGACGGCAACGCCGTAGTCGATTTCTCTTTGGTCGCGTCTCTCAAAGAATTCGACGGAATCGTCTTCTCTGCCTCTTTGCGTGATCCGATGCAAGCGCGTTTCCCTGGGAGCGAGAACGGCCACAAGCGTACAGGAGGTTTTTCCCCGGATCAATTCAATTTCCGGCCAGGAGCGAATGCCCTCCAGAAAAACGACGTCCGCCGTTTGCTTCATTACTTCATCAACCGCCATGCGCGTCACGCCCAGACCATCTTTCCCCCTCATCTCAGTCGATATCCTGCCTGATGTTTCCGGATCGCCTCCACACCCTCTTTTACGTATTTCCGCGCGCACAAAATCGCCCGTTGAAAAATGAGGATACTGATGTTCCTTTGCATACTGGGCCGCAATGTTCTTACCGGCTGCCGGCATACCCGTGATAACGATAAGCTTCATAGTCCTCCTGATCATAATCAAAAATTGCCGCTCATCTAACTTGGTTTTCCATACAACACAAGTCGAATATTTGCGCTCTCCCGGATTTGCCTATTCTGAGCCGCAATGCATATTCAATTTATTTTTTTTATTGAATATTTTTTAATATTATGCAATCTTTTCGCCCTAGTAATTAAGTACCTTGCAATGTTGTTCAACTAAACCTTGAATAAGGAGTTGTCATTATGAAAATTCTGTCTCGCTATTTATTTGTTCTTTTGATCAGCATGTTTGTTCTTGGTTGCGGAGCAAAGACATCCGGCATCGAGGGAAAAATCGTTGATGGCAACGGTAAACCTTTGGCCGGTATTTCCGTTATTTTTAAGCAGGTTCAGCCCACACAGGGCTATGACCAGTTTGAAACCAAAACCGGACCGGACGGCGTTTTTCGTTTGACAGGCTGCGCGCCGACGTCTGAATACTTTATTTCAACCCTGTCCGGACAATGGAAATCAAAAGTAACCCAAAAGGTTAAGACCCTGGAAGCCGGACAAAATCTTGTTTTGCAAAAGCCCATTAAAATTCGATTTTTCAATCAATTAAAAGACGGAGTTATTGTTGACACAAAAACCGGATTACAGTGGAAAATATATTCCGTTAAAGACATGACGGCAGCCACCATACTCGATAAGGTTAAAAGTTTAAACGAAGGCGGATTTAACGATTGGCGTTTGCCTTCACGGTCTGATCTGGCAAGCCTTCTGGATGAAACGACTGCCTCCAAGACGCAGGCGGACGTTGTAAAGACCTGCTGCGCCTGGGTGCTTGAGCCTGACGCAAAAGAGGTAGACTGGAAGTTTTACATTGAAGAAGACAACGAACTTTGGGCATCCAGCAAAGAGACACCCGATAATCGAATTATTATTGTCAGGAATCAATTAACAGCGCCTGGAGCGGCTGTTGCCGCCGCTGCTCCGCAAACGGCACAACCCGCGGGCGCCGCGCCTGAAGTTCCCGCGTCTATTTCTCCGCAGTTGCCCGGACAGGCTCAAACTAAAGCTCCGGTTCCGATTCGTTATGCCTCAAGAAAAGCGTGCGCTGAAAAGAAGGCTAAGGGCGCAAAAGCAACTCAAGCCGTTCCCGGCGGGAAACCGCCTGCGGCCCCTGTGGCAGTAGCAACAGCGCCTAAAACACCGCTGCCCGCCGCCAAAACGACGGCGACAACATCCCCGACACCCAAAACGGCTGCGCCTGTCGTACCGGCGCCGTCACCTAAAGTTTCGACTAAGAAAGTTCCCGCGGCATTAGCAACCGCCCCGAAGGCTGTAGAACCTCAGAAAGCAGCCCCGAAACAGACGGTTGTTCCTCCGCCGGTTGCCAAAGCCCCGGCGCCTGTCGACACCAAAACCAAAGTGGATCCAGCCAAAGTGGTTGAAAAAGCTCCGGCAAAGAAAACAGAAGTGGCAAAAGCCGTTCCCGCCAAGAAAGCAGCTGTGTCTAAAAAAAGAGCCTCGGTAAAGAAGACCAGCGTGGCTAAAAAGTCTGATCAGGCTAAAATTGTTCAATCCGAGAAAGCCACATCGACCTCATCAACGATCTATTTTGAATCGGGCAGTTCAAAACTTTCCGCTAAAGAGCTAGTAAAATTGAAATCATTTTACTCAAAAGTCAAATATTCTAAAGGAACCGTTGTTATTAATGGTCACTCGGATGCTTCTGCCAAGGGTGAAACAACTACCGGAAACCTGCTGCTCTCCAATGAACGGGCCGCCAATGTTCTTCAATCCCTGAATAAAATGGGGCTTGGCAATCAGATCAAATTGGAAATGGGCACCCTGGGCGACACTAAGCCTGCCGCCTCTAACGATACGCCGGAAGGCCGTAAACTAAATCGCCGGGTTGAGCTCAGTTTCAATCCGGAATAATCAATGATTTAAATTGATAAGAAAAACCCCCTGAATGAATTCATTTCAGGGGGTTTTTTTTGGTCGGGGCGGCAGGATTTGAACCTGCGACATCTTGGTCCCAAACCAAGCGCGCTACCAGGCTGCGCTACGCCCCGTTTTTTTCCCGATGTTCCATTAAATGCTTTCTTAATTTTTCAAATGCCTGTCCTCGATGACTGACTTTGTTTTTGATCTCCGGAGGCAATTCCGCTGCCGTTTTATTGTATTCCGAGGCCAGAAAAATCGGGTCATACCCAAAACCGTTTGTCCCGCGGGCTTCATCAATAATGAGGCCTTTCCACTGGGCCTCAAACAAATTGAAGTGATTATCAGGATGATACAGCACCAATGCGCAAATAAACGATGCATTTCTTTTTTCCCCAGGTACGTTTTTTAACCGGCTGAGCAGCTTGGCATTATTATCTTCATCCGTTGCATTAGGACCTGCATATCGCGCCGAATAGATTCCCGGTTCACCGCCCAATTCGCTTACCTCAAGACCTGAATCATCCGCCAAAACGCTCTCACCCGTTATTTGGGAAATGATTTTGGCTTTCTTAAGAGCATTTTCACGATATGTTTTTCCGTCCTCAACGATCGCCGGCAGATGATCAAGACGATTGAGGGACACCAGCTCCACGCCCGTTCCGGCAAGCATTTCACTGATTTCTCTGACCTTTCCCTCGTTTTTTGTGGCAAAAATAATTTTCATTTTTCCAGCTCGCCGATGATTTTTTTCTGGATGTCGATAATGCGTGAAATACCTTCCGTCGCAAGACGGGTCATGAAGTCCATCTGTTCTTTGGTAAAAGGTTTATGTTCGGCCGTTCCCTGAACTTCGATAAACAAACCGGAGCCGGTCATTACAAAATTCATATCGACTTCAGCGCGGGAATCTTCTTCGTATTCCAAATCAAGCAGCGCCTGATCGTCTACAATACCGACGCTCACGGCCGAAACGAAATCAAAAACGGGAATTTTGTCAACCAGGCCTTCATGCTTCATATTTTTAAACAAGTCTACCAAAGCCACAAACGCTCCGGTAATGGAGGCGGTTCTTGTGCCGCCATCGGCCTGAATGACGTCGCAATCAATATAAATGGTTTTTTCTCCAAACGCAGTCAAATCCGTAACCGCCCGCAGGGACCGGCCAATCAATCTCTGAATTTCATGGGTTCTGCCGCCAAGTTTTCCGCGCGCCGACTCACGCGCCGATCGAGTTTTTGTGGACATGGGCAGCATGGAATATTCGGCCGTCAACCACCCTTTGCCCGTGTTCCTGAGAAAAGGCGCCGTTTTTTCATCAATAGATGCGGCACATAATACTTTGGTATTGCCAAATTCCACCAGCACCGATCCGGGAGCATGATGCAAATAGTGATTGGTTATGCGGATGGGCCTTAGCTCATCTGGTTTTCTATTCTGATTTCTCTGAAACACAATGCACCTAGAAAAATGTTTTTAAACTTTTGGCCAGAGCTTTTGCGATTTCAGCCTGTACCTTTTCTGAAGATAACTTTTTCTTGTCATCGGGATTGGTTGCGAATCCGAGTTCGACGACAAGGACCGGCGCGGTCAAACCTTCCCCAAGAGGCACATCGGCTTCCCGCAATCCCCTGCCCTTTCTCGGAAACAAGCTGTCGAGATTCTTTTGCACCAGACGGGCAAGTTTAACGGTATCATTAAGATATTTATTGTCCTGACTCGCGGGAGGCTGTTGATCCTTTTTTTTTGAAGAATCAATCGACTTAAATCCAGGATAATAAAGCTCGTAACCCGATGACGTTTTCCCGAATCCGGCATTGACATGAAGACTCAAAACCAGATCCGGCTTGACATCTGAAATCTTTTTCCTGCGATCGCCAAGCGATACGGTCTTGTCTGAGTCTCTCGTTAATATCATGTCGAAATTTTTCTCTTTCGACATTTCTTTTTGCAACGCTAGGGCAATGGACAGAGCTAAATCTTTCTCGTAAATTTTATCAACACCGATAACGCCTGAGTCATCGCCGCCATGAGCGGGATCGATAACAATCCGATATTTGTTTGTTTGGGCAAAAACAAGCGTGCAGCTCAAAAGGACCACCGCGACGATTGCCAGAATACATGTATATTTATTCAATGTTTTATTCATGTTTGATGTGCCTTTCCACTTTAAGGTTGGGGCTGCTTATAGCAGAGTGGATGTGTTTGTCAATATCCAATCTCTGGCCTCGCGCGATCAGGCTTTTCGTATTCTTTCAATGGACCGAACGATCCGCAATTGTCGAATTGCAGAAAAAATTGAATTGAGTTGCTGCAAATCATAGACATCAATAATAAATTCACAGTTGGCGATCATATCCGTCGTTTCCACCTGCGCGTAACTGATATTGATGTCGAATGATGTAATAACGGAGCTGACTTCCGTCAAAACGCCCTTGCGATCATTGCAGACCACTCTAATATGAACAGGATAGGCGTGTTTCTGCCTCACATCCCAATTCACCTCGACAATACGCTCAGCATCAAGTTTTTTCAAGTGGGCGCAATTATGCGTATGGACGGTAATGCCTCTTCCTCTTGAAATATATCCGGATATTTCATCTCCCGGAATCGGATTGCAACATTTGGCAAACTTGACCATCACATCGTCGATGCCGGTCAGGCTGATACCCAGCGACGGGGAGCCCTCCGTCTTTCTCTTCTTTTCCGGCGGTTTTTCAGCTTCCTTTTCCTTGGGCGCTTCCGCCGCTACCAGATAATTCACAATCTGCTTGGCCGAGATGCGCCCATAGCCGACTTGAGAAATCAAATCATCGAGGGTTAAAAGGGAATAGTCCGCAAGAATCTTTTTAACATCATCGGATTTAATAAATGTAGAATATTTCAAATGATTTTTTTTGAATTCTTTTTCCAGCAGATCCTTTCCCAGCGCAAGAGAACTGTTTTTTTCCTCCTGATTAATCCAGTTGCGGATTTTGGAAATGGCGCGGGATGTAACGGCATATTTCAGCCAGTCCTTGCTGGGGTGATGCCCGGCCTGCGTAATAATCTCGATCTGATCGCCGTTTTGTAATTCATATCTAAGCGGCACTATGTTGCGGTTAACCTTGGCGCCCGTGCAATGGTTGCCGACGTCTGAATGAATGCTATAGGCAAAATCGATTGGGGTGGCCCCCTTTGGGAAGGATTTTACATCCCCGTGCGGCGTAAAGACATAAACTTCTTCAGGGAAAAGCGCCAGTTTCAGATTGGACATAAACTCCTTTGGATTTTTAATGTCCTGCTGAATTTCAAGCACTTCCCGGAGTTTCTTGATTTGATTTTCTTCGCTGTTCTGAAAAGCCCGCCCTTCCTTGTATCGCCAGTGGGCGGCAATGCCTTTTTCCGCCCATTCGTGCATGGCTTTTGTCCGGATCTGGATTTCAACCCGTTCGCCGTATGGACCAATCACCGCCGTATGCAGCGATTGATAATTATTGGCCTTGGGCATGGCGATATAATCCTTGAATCTGCCGGGAACCGGTTTCCAAAGCGCGTGAACAATACTTAACGCCTCATAGCAGGTTTTTTCCACATCAGAATCCAAAATGATGCGGAAGGCGATGACATCGTAGACTTCGTCAAAGTTGATATGCTGTTCGTGCATTTTTTTGTAAATGCCGTAGAGATGCTTGGCCCGTCCTTCAACATCCCCTTGCATGCCGATCTTTTCCAGTTCGCTGAAAATGATCGTTTTGACCTCCTGGGTATAACGATTGCGGGATTCGTAAGACGTGGCCACGCGGGTGGAAATTTCCTTGTATGCATCGGGTGAAATATACTGAAAGGCCATATCCTCCAGTTCCATCTTCATCCAATTGATTCCCAGACGATTGGCCAGCGGCGCGTAGATGTCCATGGTCTCGCGCGCGATATAAAGTCTGCGATCCGCGGTCTGATACTGAAGGGTCCGCATGTTATGAATTCGATCGGCCAGTTTGACCATCAAAATGCGAATGTCAGCCGACATGGCCAGAATCATCTTGCGGAAGTTTTCGGCCTGCCGTTCTTCCTGTGATCCGAAGGAAATGCGGCTTAACTTGGTCAACCCGCTGACCAGAAAGGCAACGTCTTTTCCGAATTCCCGTTCGATTTGCTCATGGGTTGTCAGTGTGTCTTCAATGGTATCGTGCAATAAACCGCTGATGATCGTCGCCGAATCCATCTTCATGTCGGCGAGCATTCCGGCCACTTCCATCGGATGCGTGAGATAGGGCTCTCCGGACAACCGAACTTGTCCCTGATGGACCGTGGCCGAATAAATATAGGCCTTCTCAATCATCTCCAGCTCATCGGCTGAAAGATAGCCCTGGGTTTTATCAAGAATGTCGGTAATTCTTAACATGAAGATTCCCGGCCTGCTGAATGTTTATCAACAGGCCTCTTTCAGTTCGGTAGCGATGATTTCCTGCACCTGTGCAATAATGTCTTTTGCCGGATAAAGTCTGCTTTCGCCCGTTTTGCGTATTTTCAATTCGACATTGCCCTGGGCCAGGTTTTTTGATCCAACGACAATCCGAAGCGGAATGCCGATCAGATCAGCGTCTTTAAACTTCACACCCGCCCTTTCATCGCGATCGTCAAGAATGACTTCCACGCCAAGGGCCAGCAGATCTGCATAGATGTCTTCCGCAGCTTTCATTACCTCTTTTTCATTGATGTTGACCGGAGACACAATAACACAATAGGGAGCAAGCGGCATGGGCCAGATAATGCCGTTGGCGTCGAAATTCTGTTCGATGCAGGCGGCAACCGTTCGTCCAACCCCGATGCCGTAGCATCCCATGATCATGATTTTTTCCTTGCCGTCGCGATCCAGATAAACCGCTTTCATGGCTTTGCTGTATTTCGTTCCCAGCTTGAAGACGTGTCCGACTTCAATGCCGCGAACAAATTTAATGTTGCCGGCGCAGCGCGGACAGGCGTCTCCCGGTTGAGCCACGCGCAGATCGGCAAAGGATTCAATTTTAAAATCTCTGCCGATATTGACATTCTTCAGATGGTAATCCTGCTTGTTCGCGCCGGTGACAAAATTGACCAAATTCATGACGGAATAATCGGCAATCACGCGGCATTTGATGCCGACGGCGCCGGCAAATCCGCGCGGCGCGCCTGTCGCTTTTAAAATCATCTCGTCGTCGGCCAGTTCAATTTCGGCGGCGCCCAGATAATTTTTAACTTTGATTTCATTGACGTCATGATCGCCGCGAATCAAAACCGCGCAGGGATTTCCGTCGGCGTTGAAGATTAATGTTTTGACGACCTGTATGGGCTCCACCTTCAGGAAGGCGCATACTTCTTCAATGGTTCGCACATCGGGCGTTTCCACGCTCTCCAGCGCCAGCCAGTCTTTCTCGGGCACCGTCTGCCCGGCCGGTTTGGGAATTTCCGCCTTTTCCAGGTTGGCGGCATAGTTGCACTTTTCACAGCAGACGATCGCGTCTTCACCCGATTCCGCCATGACCATAAATTCATGGGAATAACTTCCTCCGATGCTTCCGGAATCAGCCTCCACCGCTCGAAATTTCAACCCGCAGCGCCGGAAAATGGCGTTGTAGGCGGCAAACATCTTTTCGTAGCTCTTTTCCGCTCCGGCTTCATCCGCATCGAAACTGTAGGCGTCTTTCATGCCGAATTCCCGGCAGCGCATGACGCCAAAGCGCGGACGCACTTCATCACGAAACTTGGTTTGGATCTGATAAAGATTTCGCGGAAGCTGGCGGTATGTCTTTATGTCATGGCGCACCAGATCGGTAATGACTTCCTCGTGCGTGGGCCCCAGGCAATATTCCCGCTCGTTGCGGTCGCGAAATCTTAATAGCTCCTTGCCGTAATAGGTCCAGCGTCCGGATTCCTGCCATAATTCAGCCGGCTGGACCGTCGGCATATGCACTTCCTGAGCGCCTGCCTTATTCATTTCTTCACGAATAATCTGTTCGACTTTCTGAATGACACGATATCCCAGCGGAAGGTATGAATAGATGCCGCTGGTTAATTTTCTGATCATCCCCGCCCGGATCATTAGCTGATTGCTGACCACTTCCGCATCCGACGGAACTTCCCGTCCCGTAGGCAGGTGCATTTCCGAATAACGCATTAATCCTCCTTACTTTTCACTGTCCAGCAATTTGATCTCTTCGAGCAAAACCGGGACAAAGTCTTTTTCTTCCACTTTTTTATAGGCGACGCCTTTTTTAAACATCATGCCGAAACCATGACCGCCGGCAATGCCGATATCCGCTTCCGCAGCTTCGCCGGGACCGTTGACAACACACCCCATCAGAGCCACTTTGATGTATTCTTTTCGACCGGCAAGCGCCTTTTCCACCTTCGACACCAAACCCACCAGATCAATCTGACAGCGTCCGCAGGTTGGGCAGGATATAATTTCAGGACCTACCTTGCGGATTTTCAGCGCCCGCAGAATTCCATAAGCGATAGGGAGTTCCTGGATGGGATCGCCTGTCACTGATACGCGAATGGTGTCGCCGATGCCGTCATTCAGCAGTGATCCTATGCCTATGGCCGACTTGACGGCCGCGTCAACCAGGGTTCCCGCTTCTGTTACCCCGAGATGCAAAGGATAATCGGTCTTTTCTGCAATTAAACGATATGCCTGAATCATCATCGGAACATCCGATGACTTAAGCGATAATTTAATCAGATCAAAATCAAGATTTTCGAACAAGGCTATATTGGCCATAGCGCTGGCGCAAAGCCCTTCCGCCGTTACGCCGCCATGTTCCAGCACCAGATCCTTTTGCAGAGAACCGGCATTGACGCCGATACGGATAACCGTCTGGCGTTCTTTTGCGACTTTGACAATCTCTGCGATTTTATCTTTGACGATATTGCCGGGATTTATCCGAATACCGTCCACGCCCTGTTTCATGGCGTCAATCGCCAGCTGGTAGTGAAAATGGATATCGGCAATAAGCGGAATCTTAATTTGCTTTTTGATTTCCGCAATGGCCAAAACGGCCTCCTCATCCGGCACGGCAATTCGAACGATTTCACAGCCTGCTTCGTAAAGCGCATTAATCTGCTTTACAGTTGCCTCGACATTGCGGGTATCCGTATTGGTCATGGATTGCACCGCAACAGGAGAATCTCCGCCGACACTCACCTGTCCCACATGGATCTTTCTTGTTTTTCGCCTTTTGAAAACCGTTTGATTCATGGGCACCTGCTTTCTTTTTTTAATGTTTATTTACCCAGCCAGCAATGCAGGCAAAGCTGATCCGCCGGCAGGCCGATGGCAGATATCATATCGTCAATCGCCAGATACTTCAATGACGTTACATTTAAATCTTTTCGAATCCAATCGATCATTTTTTCATGCTTTGCGGACGAGGTATCCAGATAGTCATCCGTATCCACAATATCCCGTCCTTCCAGCGCCCGAATCGCTTTTCGACAGGCGAGCTCGGACGTTGATCGTGTTGATGAGGCATAAATGCAGGGAAACATCAGAGGCGGACATGCCGGACGGACATGAATTTCTTTTGCGCCATTGTCCCACAATTTTTTTACGGTCAAATTTTTCAACTGTGTGCCTCTCACAATGGAATCGTCGCAGATGATCATCCTGTGTCCGTTGATTACATCCCGCACGGCCGATAATTTCATCGTCGCCACCAGATCTCTAATCTCCTGTGTGGGCGGGGTATAGCTTCTTCCATATCCCGGCGTATATTTCACCAATGGGCGGCGGAAAGGAATTCCTGATTCCATGGCGTACCCGATGGCATGCCCGACACCGGAATCTGGAACACCGGCGACAAAATCCGCTTTCACATTGTCGCGTTTGGCCAGAAACGCTCCGCAACGTTCTCTCGCCGTTTCAACGCTGATGCCATCATAACTGGATGATGGATAGCCCGTATAAATCCATAAAAAAGAGCATATTTTTTTTACGGCGCCTTCCGGCTTGAGCTGTTTGACGCCGTCCGGAGACAACAACACAATTTCGCCGGGACCCAGAAATTTAATGAGTTCGTATCCTAAATTTTCAAATGAACTGGCTTCCGTGGCGACCGTAAATGATTTCTTCTGTGGATCTTTGCTTTGTCCGATGGAGAGAGGAAAGCGCCCGAATTTGTCACGGGCGGCATAGATGCCTTCCGGTGTCAGCACCAGAACGCAGATGGATCCTTGAATGATCCCACGCATGGACGCGATGCCTTCCACGATATTATCCCCGCGGTTTATCAGCGAGGCCACAATTTCCGCATTGTTGACTCCGCCGCCCGCCACTTCCGTAAATGAGGCGCCTTCATTGAGAAGTTCATCCACCAATTCCGCCTTATTGCTGATCAATCCCGTGGCCACCACGGCGTACAAACCGAATTTGGAACGAAAGATCAGCGGTTGCGGCGATTCATCTTCTATGGCGCCAATACCCGCATATCCGTCCATTTTTTTATAATCGTCAACAAATCGCGATTTGAATTGAGCCTGAGATATGCCGTGAATCGTATTATAAAAACCTTTAGAACCGAAAACGGCCATGCCGCCATGCTCGGTTCCAAGATGTGAATGATAATCCGTACCGTAAAATAGCGTTTGCACACAGTTGTCTTTGGATACAACCCCGAAAAGTCCTCCCATTTTCCCCTTCCTTCCTCCATTTGTTTATTCAATGATTAAACGACAATCCCTTGAACGTTAAAGAATAACAGACGCTCCATTCGTTATTTTTTATTATTGATGTTATATTTCTCCATCAGTTTCTGATACACATTTTCCGGCACGAGACCGCGCACCGACCCCCCCAGACTGGCCACTTCCTTAATCAACTTTGAACTGGTATAAAACCAGCGGTAACCGCTCATGAGAAAAACCGTTTCCACGTTTTTTGTCTGTCGGCGATTCATGAGCGCCATCTGAAATTCATATTCAAAGTCGGACAAAGCCCGCATGCCGCGTAAAATGGTGCTGGCGCCGGACATTTTGAGATAATCAATCAATAACCCGGAATAGCTGTCCACCTTGACCCCCGGAACACCATCAAAGATTTCACGGATAAACTGGCAGCGTTCCTCCACTGAAAACAATGAGGTTTTACTGGGATTAAACGCGACCAGTACGACAATTTCATCAAATATCCTGCTTCCTCTTTTAATAATATCCACATGACCATTCGTAATCGGATCAAAAGAGCCCGGATAAATCGCAACTTTATTTTCAAATTTTTCCTGTGTCATGCCATGTCCATCCTTACAAATGTTAAAAAGTTTTCCCCATATTTTCTTTGGTCCGTCAAAAACATCCCATCCGGCAATTCCGCCGGCGTTTCCCTGGAAGAATGCTGAAGAACGATCATCCCGTCGGGTTCTAAAACAGGATATTGCTTCAGTTGCCGCAACGTCTCTATGATTTGCCCCTGATGATAAGGGGGATCGGAAAAAATGACCCCGAATTTGTATTGTTTCCCGTAAAGATCTTTCAAAGCGGTCTGCATATCCGAGGGCATGATCAGCGATTTTTCCTGGTAGCCTAAGGAGGATACATTCTTGTGAATAATCCCGGCCAGCGTTTTATTCTTTTCAACAAATACCACCTTGCACGCTTTTCTGCTTAACGCCTCAAGCCCCACAGATCCGGAACCCGAAAACAAGTCGAGAAAATATTGTTCTTCAACAGACCCCAATAAATTAAAAAGAGCTTCTCGTAAAAAATCAGATGTAGGTCTTGAATTTGACCGTGAAGGAAAATTAAATATCCTTCCTTTTGACTCCCCTCCGGTAATTCTCATATGAGCGCTTCAGGAATTGACAATCATGCTTTTGGAGCTTCCTTGGATGAACCGTTCTCTTCCGGTTCCTTCTGATGTAATTTCTTAATGAGCTTAAAAATTAACCATAACGGACCTGAGATGGCATAACTCACCATGATGACAAAGGCGGAGACTTCTTTTGCAAGAATGATGATCCAGATGACGACCAGCAGAATGCTGAACGTCACAAACGGCATGCGGGAAAAGAGTTTCATGTCTTTACCGCTGTAATATTTAATATTGCTCACCATCAGAAGAGACAGAATAACCATCAAGAGCATGACATAGGGGTTATGAAATGTTCCTTCCACGCCGATGTGATCAAAAAATATGACCGTGGTGGCCACCACGGCGGCGGCCGCCGGTATGGGCAATCCATTAAATACCTTACTGTCGATAATTCCGATTTGTATATTGTAGCGGGCCAGACGAAGCGCGCCACAGGTTGCAAACATAAACCCGGCCATCCATCCCTTGTCATAAAAAGACATCGCCCAAACATAGGCCAGAAGAGCCGGTGCCATGCCGAAAGCAACCAAATCGGCCAGAGAGTCGTATTCCGCCCCGAATTTACTGGTTGTATTCGTAATGCGCGCGATTCTTCCGTCAAGACCGTCGAGCACCATTGAAACCAAAATCGCCACGGCGGCGACAACAAATTTTTCATGGATGGAAGAAACTATGGAATAAAAACCGGCGAAAAGGCTGGCTGTCGTAAAAAGATTCGGTAAAACGTAGATCCCTTTTTTAATTCTGCTTTGATGAAGTCTGGATTCCTTATTCATGAAAGATATCCTAAGGTTGTCTTTCCCGCCGTTACTTTTGCCCCCAGTTCAACGGTAACCCTCGAATCGGGCGGCAGAAACACCTCAACGCGGGATCCAAAACGAATCAGACCTAAGCGTTCCCCCTTTTGCAGATTTTCACCTTCTTTCGTCCAGCAGACAATTCTTCTGGCGATTAAACCGGCAATCTGGACAACCCAGATTTTCCTCCCGTCTTTGGTCCGAATCAGAATCTGATTGCGCTCATTTTCAGCAGAGGCTTTATCCAGATTGGCGGAAAGAAATTTCCCGGCATGATATGAGATCTTTTCAACCGCGCCATCGTAGGGCGAACGATTGACATGAACATTAAAGATATTCATAAAAATACTAATTTTTTTAAAACGCCCTTCAATAACTCCCTTAACATCAACATCCTCGATTTTGATTACTTTCCCGTCCGCCGGGCAAATGATCATTTTTTCTTCTTCGCGAAACGATCTTTCAGGGTTTCTGAAAAAACAGATGATGAAAATCGTAACAGCGGCTAAAAAAACGCAAAGCCAGATTAAGCCGAAAAAACCGGCAAGGATAGTGAGAAAAAGTGAAATAAGAATGAAAGGGAAGCCTTCGTAAGCAATAATACTATTATGTTTCATACAGTATTTTTTCTTTCCTTAACTGAGGTTTTGTTGATATATGAATTGACACTTCTTGTCAATAAATCTTTCCTTTGAAATCATAGTATGTTCTTGACATAACAGTGGGAACACTTATATTGATTCAAAAACTCTGGGAGGTACATGATGTCGGGTAAAGTGAAAATATACACATTGAGCACCTGCAGTCATTGCAAAGCAACGAAAAAATTTTTAACCGATAACAATATCGACTATGATGCAACGGATATCGATTTGCTCCAAGGGGTGGAGCGAGAAGACGCCCTGAATGATGTTGTGCAATATAATCCCCATCGTTCTTTCCCGACAATTATCATCGGGAAGAAAATTATTATCGGTTTTAAAGAAAATGATATCCGGGAGGCCTTGGGACTTTAATGACACCCGCAGAACTTTACGACCTTTTAAAAAAAACGCAGGAACCTAAAGGATTTTTTTTCAACAAAGATAAAAACTGGGTACTTTCGATCCTTCAGGATCTTCTGGTCAACAAGGAGCGCTACGGATATATGTCATGCCCCTGCCGTCTGGCTTCCGGAGACCGTGAAAAAGATAGAGACATTATGTGTCCCTGCATCTACAGAGCCGATGACGTGAAAGACTATGGCAGTTGCTACTGTAATTTGTACGTTTCTCAAGACTGGAATAATGAGGCAATTCCGCGTTCGTATGTTCCGGAGCGCCGGCCGCAGGAAAAAATGGTTTTTTGATGCTTTCCCCCTCTTTGATGATTTTTCCGTACAGAGGGGAAATATATCTTAAATATTGACAAACGACTCAAGAAACAATAAGTTACGCCCGATTTAAAATGCGAAGGGATCACTTAGATGATTAATACATATATTTGCAAGAAAAAAGGTAATTTAATCGCAGAGATATGCACGGACACCACCTGTGAATGGCGTCTAAAAAACGAAGCTTTTTTAAACTGCACATGGGTTGCCTGCAATTACGGCCCTTTTACGCTTGAGGAAGTAGGCGACATGATGGGGGTCACCCGGGAACGCATTCGGCAAATCGAGGCCAAGGCGCTCAAAAAACTGCAACACAAGAAAAGAAGAGATCAGCTGAAAGATTTTGCCGCTCCCGGAAATGACTGGGACAGCCTGTAAAAAATCCTAATTTTGTTTCTTTTTGCGCAGTTTTTCTAAAAAAAGCACTTCATTCATGTGAATTTTACGTTCATCCCTGGCAAATAACATTCCGCCGATGGACATTTCCATATCCAGCGCGGCAATTTTATCCATTCTGGGGACAACCGAACAGACGTTTTTAAGTTCTTCAAGAGCTTTTACAGAACGATTGGAAAGGGTTTCCGCCATGCTCTCCGCTTCCTGCATGAATTTTTCAGGAGACGCCACCTTGTTGACCAGACCGATTTTCAAGGCTTCATGAGCCCCGATCGGTTCTCCCAGCATGACAATTTCCTTGGCTTTTGTTACCCCGACAATCTGGCTCAAGGGGTAAAAAAGCGGGCTTAATCCGAATTTTAATTCCGGATGGCAAAAGATGGCGCTTTCGGAGGCGACAATCAGGTCACACACGGTGACAATATTAAACCCTCCCCCCAGAGCAATTCCGCCGACCGCGGCAATCACCGGCTTGGAATAAGAGTAAATCTTTTTTAAGTATCGCTTCATGGATTCGAAATAATCATCAATTTCGATATTGGCCAGAGATGACATTTCCTTGATGTCCATTCCTGCGGAAAAAACGTACTCACCACCTGTTATGATCAGAGCCTTCATCTGAGGATTATTTTCAATATCCAAGAGCGCTTCATTGAATTCCAGCCTCATTTCTTTTGAAAGCGCGTTCATTTCATGTGCACGATTGAATTTAATAATCGCGTATCCACTTTTTTTATCAACTAATATGTTTTTATAACTCATTATTTTTATCAACCTTCAGCCGGAGCTCTTTCCCTGTTTTAAAAAAAGGCACTCTTCGGTCGTTAAGAGCCACTTTTTCACCCGATTTCGGATTGCGTCCGATCCGAGGTTTCCGCAATCGCATCGTAAATGTGCCAAACCCCCGGATTTCAATCCGTTCGTTTTTCCTCATGGATTCAATCATCGAATCCAGAATAATCCGCACTGCTAAAGCAATATCATTTCGAGAATATGTTTTATGTTTTTCCGATATTTTTTTGATTAATTCGTTTTTGGTCATATCCACTTGGCCTGAATGGTTTATGGATAATACAGGTAACTGATCCCGCTCCATTTTTCGGCTTTTTGAGTTAACGCGCGCGTGAATTGATTTGCCGCGCTCTCAAACATATAATCAAAAACTGACGGATGCTTTTTTTGGGGATAGATCAAGTCATAAGAGCCGTCTTTACCCGCTAATTTACTGGCGAGTTTTGCCGCCTCGGAAAGATTTCCCAGTTGATCAACCAGTCCCAATTCTTTTGCTTTACGGCCTGTAAATACTCTTCCATCGGCCAGGGCCACAACCTGATCGCGCGTCAATTTACGATTCGCAACGATCACGTCAACAAACTGATTGTAAATATCATCAACCAGTTCCTGAAGTAGAATACGCTCTTCGGGCGTCATTTCACGAAGAGGAGACCCGATATCCTTGTACTGACCGCTTTTTACCACGGATGATTTTACGCCGATTTTTTTAAAGAGTTCTTCAACATTGGCAAATTGCATGATTGCGGAAATACTGCCCGTGATTGTTCCCGGATTCGCGACTATTTTGTCGGCGGCACAGGCGATTAGAAGACCGCCGGAAGCCGCCACGGATCCCATGGAGACAACCACTTTCTTTTTCTTTTTCAGCTCCATGACCGCATCATAGATTTCCTGGGATGCCGCGACACCACCTCCGGGAGAATCAATGCGCAAAACAACAGCCACAATGGAACTGTCTTGTGCAAAATCATCTATGTTTTCGGCTATTTCCTGAGAATCGCTGATCACCCCTTCAACCGGAACAACGCCGATTTTGTCGCTTAAAGAAAAGGTCTGTGCGCTTTTGCCGCCGGATTGGGCACCCGCTTTGTAAAATACAAAATACAAAACGGCGCCCATGACCAAAAGTAAAACCAATCCTGAAAGGACGGGATGTTTTCGCATGGCGGCTTTAATCCTTATGCTGATTTCCTATCTTCACATCGGCAAGAGCCTGCGCCAGATTTGATCCGATATTTTCGCGGTTATTGATGTACTGGCTTGTCGACGGCGCCTGAACGGGGGCCGGCGCTTCCATGTCTTTGATGCTGAGGCGAATTTTTTTTGTTTTTACGTCAATGCTTTTCACCACAGCGGATACAACATCCCCCACATTGTATAATTCAGCGGATGATTTGACACGTTTCTGGCTGATCTCTGATATATGCACCAGACCTTCGATGCCTTCTTCAATTTCAACAAAAATGCCGAAGTCCGTAAAGTTGGTAATTTTGCCGGTCACCACACTGCCAGGAACATATTTTTGAGGCAGTTCTTCCCACGGATTCTTTTCAATTTGCTTAATGCCCAGAGAGAATTTTTCATTATCAACATCGATATTCAAAACAACCGCTTCAACTTCCTGGCCCTTTTTGAAATATTCCGAAGGATGAGTGACACGGTGTTTCCATGAGATGTCCGATACATGAACCAGACCGTCAATGCCATCTTCAACACCGATAAAGACGCCGAAATTGGTGATATTGCGGACCTGCCCTTTGACAACGGTTCCCACGGGATATTTTTCCTTGAGTTTTTCCCAGGGATTGGATGTCGTCTGCTTTAAACTCAACGATACTCTTTTGGCTTCCGGATTGACTTCCAGCACAACGACTTTCAGCGTTTCGCCCACGTTGAGCACTTTCGATGGATGTTTGATTTCACGCGTCCAGTACATTTCCGAGATATGAACCAATCCTTCCACACCGGGCTCCAGCTCGATAAAGACGCCGTAATCCGTCAGATTGACGACCTTGCCTTCAACCAATGCGCCGACAGGATATTTGTCCGTAATGTGCTCCCACGGATTTTCATGGAGTTGTTTCAATCCTAAAGAGACTCTTTCCTTGTCCCGATCAAAGGAAAGAACTTTTACCTGTATCTTCTCGCCTTTGCGGAAAACATCGGACGGTTTGGAAATTCTTCCCCAGGAAATATCCGTCACATGCAGCAACCCGTCGATGCCGCCCAGATCAATGAATATTCCGTAGTCTGTGATGTTTTTGATGACGCCTTCAACGATACTTCCTTCCGCGATATTGTTGAGGGTGTCTTTCTTTTCGTTTTCTCTTTCCGTTGCAACAATCGAGCGGCGAGATAAAACAACATTGTTGCGCTTGCGGTCATATTTCAAAATATTAAAATCAAGCGTCTGGCCGATGAACTGATCCAAATCCTTCACCGGACGCGTGTCAATCTGTGAACCGGGGAGAAATGCAATAATGCCGATATCGACGGAAAGACCGCCTTTCACTTTTTCAACAACCGTTCCCTTAATCGTCTGATTATTATCGCTGACGTTTTTGATTTCGTCCCAGACTTTAAGCTTGGCCGCCTTATCCCTGGACAGCACCAGATTCCCTTCTGAATCCCGCTTATCGATAAATACTTCTATATCATCGCCCACAGAGATGGTCACATTCCCCTGAGCGTCTTTGAGTTCCTTGATTGGAATGAACCCTTCGGTTTTCCAGCCCACGTCCACCATGACAATATCAGCCGTAATCTGGACAACCTTGCCACATGCAATATCTCCGTATTGCAACTGATTAAGACTCTGTTCATAGAGTTCCTTGAATCCCATGTCTTCTTCCTTGGACTGGGTCTTAACCTCGTTCGGATTCATTGAGTTTGTTTTGTTGTTGTTAACCATTAACTAAATACCCCCTATTTTTATAAGACATTTCAAGCCAAGGTGCCTAACATA
>CAZGDK010000034.1:19122-26963 GCA_964525155.1 uncultured Smithella sp.
TACTGAAAATTAAATAGCAAGATAAATCAAGCATTCATTGTATGACGTTCCAAATGGGAATTATTCACAAATCATATTCATGTATCCGAGTATTTCTTCAACAACCTGGGATACGGTCAGATCAGTCGAATCGATGACAAATGCGTCCTTGGCCGCTTTTAAGGGCGCTATTTTTCGTTGGGAATCCTGCGTGTCCCGGGCTTTCATGTCCTTGAGAATCTCCCTGGCATCAATTTGAGCATTTTTCTGGAGAAGCTCCCTATGACGCCTTTTTGTTCTCTCCTCAACGTTGGCATCCAGAAAAAATTTGTAATCCGCATGAGGAAAAACCACCGACCCCATGTCCCGGCCTTCTGCGACAATCCCTCCCTGCAAGCCTGCTTCTCTTTGCAGATGAAGTAATTTCTGCCGGATCACCGGAAACGCGGATAGCGTGGAAGCCGCCAGACCGATTTCTTCCGTTCTGATTTTATCGCCTACATTGATGCCGTCCACACAGACGAGCATCTTTCCATCATCGTTTTTCAGTGACACGACCGTTTCAGCGCATAATTTAACCAGTTGATCCGGATCGTTTACGGCAACATTGGTTTTCAATGCCTTGTAGGCAAGCGCCCGGTAAAGCGCGCCTGTGTCCAGATAAAGATAATGCAATTTTTCGGCAAGCGCTTTGCTGACTGTGCTTTTTCCGGCTCCCGCCGGCCCGTCAATGGTAATAATTTTTTTCATGTCTTTCCATCCTCTGAGCTCATCATCGAATTCTTGCGTATTTACTTTAAAGCGGGTAGGATCGCAAAACAAAATAATGTGAAAGTTTATTATGATTAAAATACATCGAAGGCAATGTTTTTATTTACTATTATTTTTAATGATCCTGTGCTCATGGACCAATCCCGCCTGTGGGGCCTTTACCATTGACGACGAAAAAAAGCTTGGGCAGGAAATCTACGACAAGCTTGAAAAGAACAATTTTCTTCTCCATGACAAAAAATTGCAGGCCTACATTTCCGGCATAGGCCAAAAGGTTCTTGCTCAAAGCAAAAAAGCGCCGTTCGATTTTACCTTCTCGATTTTTAACAGTTCAGCCATCAATGCCTTTGCCACGCCCGGCGGGTACATTTACATCAATAAGGGATTGATCACGACCGTCGAAAATGAAGCACAACTGGCAGGTGTTCTCGCACATGAAATCGCTCATGCCAACGCCCGCCACGTCGCAAGCATTATCGAAAAATCACAAAAGCTCAATATTGCCATGCTGGCCGCCGTCATTGCCGGGGCGTTTCTGGGAGGCGGAGGAGAAGCGTCCGCGGCTATTGCCGCTTTCAGTGTCGCGGGCGCCACGACCCTTTCGCTCAAATATCAGCGTGAACATGAAGAGGAAGCAGACCGTCTGGGCATTGCCTATCTTGTCGATGCCGGCTACTATCCTCAGGCGATGGTGGAATTTCTCAAAATCATCCGGCAATATGACTTCCTTTCAAAAACCATCCCCTCATATCTGAAGACGCACCCCGGCACAGATGACCGTATTTTTTATCTTGATGCTCTCACTCAGACGTATTATCGGGGAAAAAACGGAAAGAAAAACATGGTTGGCAATTTCATACGGATGCAGGCTTTGATTCATCAGGATACGGATGATCTTGGCAAGCGCAGCAGGCAATTGGCAGAGGCTTTGCGTAAAACGCCATCCGATGTCGATTTGCTCTACGCGCTGGCTTTGACGGAAGATCAGCTCGGGCATACAGCCGCAGCTTTAGAGAAACTCAACGACGCGCTCCGTATCGCGCCTCAGGATGAAGACATTGTGAGAACTCTTGGAAGCCTCACATTGAAAAGCGGCGACGCCCGAAAAGCACGCGCTCTTTTGATGAATGCGGAAAAAATAAATCCTGAAAACGACTTGACGACATTCGAATTGGGAAAAGCGTATTTTGCTCTGGGAGAATTTAAAAACGCCCTGAATTGCTTTCTCAAGCTTGAAGGCAGAACCATCGAAGATCAAAGCGTCAACTATCACATTGCCATGAGTTACGGGCGGCTTAATCATTCCGGGAATTCGCATTACTATTTTGGATTGTATTTTAAAAATGAAAGAAAGCCCCAAAGCGCCCTTTTCCATTTTCGTAAAGCGCAAGGCTATTTTCCTGAAGATTCCGATAGGGCTAAAGTTATTTCCGAAGCCATAAGGGAACTAGAACAGGGGCATACAAAAAGACCTCTCCCAAAGTCGGATCGCTGAATTTCATCTTCTATTTTCCCTTATAAATACCGATCATTAATAGGAAACTGCCGGTCAATCTTTGTCGTTGCTAAAAATTGTACAATACATTATAAGGGCTCCCGTTAAACATTTTTCCTGAAAGGAGTTTGAATACAGTGAATATTTTAATATTTGGCCCCAACGGCAGCGGCAAAGGCACGCAAGGCGCAATCGTTCAAAAGAAATTCGGTGTTCCGCACATCGAAACAGGCGTCATTTTCCGCCAGAACATCTCCAAGAAAACCCCTCTGGGAGAAAAAGCAAAAGCGTTTATCGACCGTGGCGAACTGGTTCCCGATGATATTACCATCCCCATGATTCTGGACCGCCTGAAGGAAGCGGACGCCAAAAACGGCTGGCTCCTCGATGGATTCCCCCGCAATCTGGCCCAGGCCGAAGCTCTGTGGGCCGCTTTACAGAAAGAAAATATCAAACTGGACATCGTGATTGAAATCGACTTGGATCGTGAAACCGCCAAAAAGCGCATCATGGGCCGCAGACTCTGCAAAATGGACAACAACCATCCGAACAATATTTTTATCGACGCCATCGCTCCTCATACGCATGATGGCAAAACCGTTTGCCGCGTGTGCGGTTGCGAAGACCTCTCCACCCGCGCCGACGATCAGGATTCATCCGCCATCGACAAGCGCCACGGCATTTACTATGACACCAAGACCGGAACACTGGCCGCCGTGAATTATTTCAAAGAAAGAACCAAAGTGATTATCGTAGACGGACGCGCCGGCGTGAAGGAAGTCTCCGAAGATTTGATGAAAAAACTCGGATAATTGCATCCGGAAAGATTTTAGGATAAAAGCCCCCCAGAACTCTTGGAGGGCTTTTTTTAACACTCTATGGAAAATATAAGAAACTTCAGCATTATCGCGCATATCGATCACGGCAAATCCACGCTGGCCGACCGGCTGATTCAATACACCGGCGTCTGCAACGAGCGTAATTTTCAGGATCAGCTGCTAGACAACATGGACATCGAGCGGGAACGCGGCATCACCATTAAAAGCAACGCGATCTCTCTGCCCTATCGCGCGAAAAACGGACAAGATTATATTCTGAATCTGATCGACACGCCGGGTCACGTTGATTTTTCTTATGAAGTTTCAAGATCGCTGGCTTCCTGCGAAGGCGTGCTCCTGCTGATTGACGCCGCCCAGGGCGTGCAGGCGCAGACGCTTGCCAACCTGTACATGGCTATGGAACATAATCTTGAAATCATCCCGATCATCAACAAAATTGATCTTCCCTCCGCCGATATCGACCGAGTGCTGGAAGAAATCGATTCGGAGCTCGGGCTTGATCCCGACACGCATATCAAATGTTCTGCCAAGGAAGGGATCGGCATCGAAGAGATTCTGGAAGCCATTGTGGAACGAATCCCTCCGCCTACAGGAAGCGAAGTTAATCCGCTGGCCGCGCTGATTTTTGACGCAAAGTACGACGCCTATCGGGGAACGATCATTCACTGCCGGGTTTTTGAGGGTTCCGTAAAAGCCGGAGACATCATACGGTTCATGTACAACGGCGCGACTTACAAAGTGGAAGAAGTCGGCCATTTTCTGCTGCAGCGCGCCAAACGCGACAGACTTTCAGCCGGGGAAGTGGGATACATTATTGCCGGCGTGAAGACTGTTTCCGACGTGCGCACGGGTGACACGATCACGCATCAGGACAAGCCATGCGTTCAGCCTCTGCCCGGCTTTAAGGAAGTCAAACCGGTTGTATTTGCGTCCATCTATCCCATCGCATCGGACGACTATCAGGATCTGGCTGACTCACTGGAAAAGTACAAACTTAATGACGCATCTTTCATTTATGAAAAAGACTCATCGGCCGCCCTGGGTCAGGGATTCCGCTGCGGCTTTTTGGGCCTTCTGCATCTGGATATTGTCCAGGAGCGCATCGAAAGAGAGTATGATTTATCGATCATTCTTTCGGTGCCCAGCGTCCGTTACCGCTTCACTCTGAAGGACGGAAGCGTTCTCTATGTCGATAATCCGACACACTATCCGGACCCCGTCAGCATTGATAAAGGTGAAGAGCCCTACATCCGCGCCTCCATGATGCTGCCGGAGCGATACCTGGGCACGGTCATGAAACTGTGTATGGAAAAGCGCGGCGTCAACTCAACCATGAATTACACCGGCCCCGGCCGCGTGGAGCTTTCCTACGAAATGCCTCTGGCGGAAGTCATTTTTGATTTCTATGACCGCTTCAAATCCGTCACTCAGGGTTACGGATCCTTCGATTATGACATCATTGATTACCGGGAAAGCACTCTCGTCCTGATGGATATTCTGGTCAACGGTGAAAAGGTCGATGCGCTTTCGCAGATCGTCCATCGCGATCGAGCACGCGCGCGAGCGCTGATTGCCTGTGATCGTCTCAAGGACGAAATCCCGCGCCAGATGTACAAAATCGCCATCCAGGGCGCCATTGGCGGAGAAATCATCGCCCGCAGCACCATCAGCGCCTTCCGCAAAGACGTCACCGCCAAGTGCTACGGTGGCGACATCACGCGTAAAAGAAAGCTGCTGGAAAAGCAGAAGGAAGGCAAGAAGCGCATGAAGATGATCGGATCGGTCAGCATTCCGCAAAGCGCTTTTCTGGCGGTTCTGAAATCCGATAATGATTAGGAAACATTTCACGTCATGCGGGGCGATAGCCCCGACCGGCCATTTCCCGCCACGCCTCATGGATTATCACTCTGGCGAAGGTATCCAGCTCACAGTATTTTAAAAGGACTAAACGGCTACTTCCCTCCGCATATATTCCACACCACGAAAAGGAAGTTCTATAAATCAATTTACAAACATTGTTTAAGAGGATATCAAACATCCTCACAGGAATGTGCCGCTAAGGAATGTCTTGGTGTAGCCCCTTAATCCTTTTTTTTCTCAAATATATGGCGCGAATTTTTTCGCCGTCATCGAATGACAGTTTATTGCCATCGTCGGTAACCTCGCCTTTCATGTTGAAAATACCTGAATAGGTGATAACCGTAACGTCCTTAAACCCCTTCTTGTCGAGTTTGCCGCTCATGACCATCAGGTCTTTACTGCGGCTATTGGTTTTGCGGGCTCTGAAGATTTCAAATGAATTGCCTTTTTGCATGATCATTGCTTCGTAACGCCAGACGCCATGATGGCTCCATCGTCCATAGTGCTGAAAATCAACCACCCAATCCCCGTTCAGATTCCAAATATTATCACCGTTGGGAAGCGTCAGCATCCCCGGCGTGACCGGTTTCACCGGCGCCTGGTAGGCCAGAACCTGTTCTGATCGCGTTGTGGTGGAAGGTTGTATTTCGGATTCTTGCCTCTCCAGTGGTTGAAGGGCTGCTTCATGGCTGCGCGGGGTTCTATTGTTTACAAACTTTGCGATTTCCGGAGAGGATTTCATTGCCTGAATCGAATTTCTGAAAAGATCATCCAGTAGACGCTGATAAGCGGTATCCTCCTCTTTGTTCCAAGTAACAGGGGCTTCTTCCGCTTTGATCGTGTCCACCCAGATTAAATTTTGTTCCCGATCCTCCAGCTTCCATTCAAAAAACACATTCGCTATAATGCCCTTATCATGGCCGGCGAAGACGTATTCCGTCCTCACTAAATGCGGCGTGAGATAAGCGTCGAAATCATCTGTTTTTTTTGGCATGTCAATAGTAGTAACGTCCTTGAACAACAGTGTGGCTAGTTCATTTGTGTTTTTTGCCAGACGTCCCTCTTCATATTCATAATTAAGAATGTTCATTTTTGCGCTCTTCAGTGCTTTGCTCTGAACAAATCCGACCCGTAGATCAATCTTCTTTTCCACTGCAAATTCCCCGGACCGGCTGAGCAGGGAATAATCCGGAACCTTGTATTGTTGAACGCAGCCGCAAAACATGAAAAGTACGGCAAATAGGCATATCATCATGGTGTGATTGATTTTAATCATGGATCCTCCTCGCTATTTATAAAGCAAACTCAAAATTGTGAGTTGCCGACGCGTCCAACTCCATGGCTTGAACAGACAGCAGAAACTCATTGGGATTTATTTTTTTGTCCGGAATTTTGAAAAACACAAAACCCTCTACCGATTTGCCGGGAGACACCGTCCGCGTAAAGAGGTCGCTGGACGCAACACCATATTGCACCATGGCGGCGTTCACCATCATCTGATTGCCGATGCACGCCCCCACCGCAGCCAGTGGAACCAAAATCAAGCCCGAAAACCATATGGCAATAACCGAAACCATAGCTAGCGTGCGGCCAACCGCAGGATCTGCGGCATCTTCCTTCTTTGCTTTTTCCATGGACTCTTTACTGGTCAGATTCACAAGCGCTATTTTATCGCTGGAAAGAACAAAACTGTTGGTTGGGTTCTTGTTTTCGGCGTGAATATAGACGGCCAGAACACCTTTTTCCGTAAGTTCTCTGCCGAAATATTTATCCTGCTCGTCTTTATCCGTAATCGGTTGAACAACAACATGCAAACCGCTATTTATTTTGGAATGATTATAGTTGCTGAGATTACCAGCCTCATAGCGTGCCAACTGCATCGGTGTGCATCCCGCTATCTGGGCGCCCAGAAAGGATAGAATAATTACCCCCAGCAGCGGAGTTTGCAATACTTTCCCTGTAAATAAACGAAACAACCTTGTTTTGTGCTGCATAAAACACCCCCTCGATGTTTAATATGAAAAAAATTAGAATCTAAAGAAAACGACCACTTTCAGCATCGCGCTGGAAATGTTTGATTTTTTGATAGGAACTTCCTTGTGTGGCGTGAATTATAATTGGCGGCCTCTTGTGTGTCAATAAGATTATGATACAAAATATGGTGTGCTGTATGGATGACTGCAAAGAAGGCAGTTGGCAACATTCTTTCTATTACGATATATCGTCGCCTTTTAGCGTTATTCAACGTCAGGAAGGCCAATTTATCCGGAATTCAGACAGACCTGGCACGCCTTATTTTACTTTTTTTAGAAAGCGTTATGACTGAACGTAATCGTCCCACGAATATTCGGGATCGGCGTAGGTGTCGGTTTGCGGATTTGGGGCATGAGCGAGATAATCAGCAGTGGCATATGTAATATTTGGCGCATCTTGGATTTTCTTGGGGGGAGCCTTGACCGGACCAGCCAGAGTCCCAGATGGATGAGGCTCGGATGGCATCGGAATGAGCAAGAACACAGAAAAACTTTCATTAGACGGTCTTGACGATCTTAGCGACAATATTAATTATGTAAAGGGTGTGCTCGAATTGCTATTTTGTGCTATCGCTTCAGAGCATCCAGTAGAAGATATAGTTCTTCCCGTAGTTATGGACGCGCAAGGTAAAATGAAAGAGATCGAAGAAAAAGTTAATACTTTAACCGCAGCATAAACAGCGAGGGAACCGGGGCGGGTGTGAAAGCATCCGCCTTTATTTATGGGTAAAGAAAAAGTGGGGAAAGAATGGGGAGAGAATGGCAAAACAAATAAAAAGGGGTTAAGCTTTTCTTGCCTAACCCCTTGATTTATTTGGTGAGCCCTGTCGGGATCGAACCGACAACCTACTGATTAAGAGTCAG
>CAZGDK010000035.1:0-21968 GCA_964525155.1 uncultured Smithella sp.
TTTTCTGAACATTTACGACCTTTTTTTGCATCACTTAGTTTTTTTCTATGTTCTTTTGTTAATTTTTTACCTTTTTGTGATTCACCTATCTTTCTTCTTGTTTCGTCTGACTTTATTCTCCCTTTACTTGATTCGCCTACTTTTCTTTTTGTTTCTGCTGAATGTTTATATCCTTTTGGCAGTCCGTCACCACCCCATGTCATATTATAACCACCGTCACTTACATGGCTATGTTCAACAATAATTTTCATGGTTTCCATAATATTTAAGATTAACACATCATCACACTCACATAATACTTCCCATTTGAAGTTTTCAATACCATATAATTTTAAAGCATTGTGAAAATAACTTGTATAACAATCTCCTTTGTTGGCCTTATAGATGTGTTCATACTTTCTATCTTCTAATGTTTTTATTGTCTTACCAACATATTTCTTGTTATTAATTAAATTAGTTGCTTTATAAATTATGTAAGATTTGATGATTATTCCCCTTGTGTAATACGCAGATTTCACTGACATAATTTTACACATATTGGAGAGCTTTGTAAACTATTTCTTGAGGATTGTTTCTAGAGAACTCTTTATGTGCGACAGCTTGTCATTCGATTCAAATAGAGCAAGGGTCATGGCCTCTATTTTTCTTTTGTTGGTTGTAATGTCTGTTATCTTTTTATCGGATTCAAAACATAAATTATATGAATATTTTCCTGTATAAAACTTACGCAATTCCTTATTCAGGCAGTCTAATATAGGTTCTATTTTTTCTATATTGTATTGCTCATATATTTTGTTTATGACTTTTGTTGCTTCATCAGAATTTTTGGTTATTCCAATAGTCATAGCTCTAAATTTATTAGTCGTTTCATCAACATGAGAATATGATAAGTATTTTATAAGTCGCATTTATAAATCCGATCCTAAAAAGATTAGTTTGACATCGGGTACAGTTGCACCTCCTGTCACTGATATAGTTGTGGTATCAACACTTGCAGCACTTACTGTTCCTGCTGTCAAAAGTTTTGTTGTAGTATCATATATCTGAACAAATGGGTACATTGTATTCAATTTATGTGTAATTACTTTTGTATATTTGTATTTACCACCTCCTATCGCTGAAGGTGTAGCGCTTGACATATCACTATAAAAAATTCTCGGCGGTTGAAATAAAAGCTGAACGCTTGTGAATGTTCTAGGTAATATTGATGAACCAGATACTTCAATTTGAAATGTTGAATTTGTTGGATAGGCATATGTATCATCAGTTGATAAACCATTTCCATACCCACCAACCCAAAATTCAAAAAATCCGTTGTTGTCTGTTGTGACATAAGTAACACCTGAACCTCCTGTTGCTTGTTCATACATACATATCCATGTAAGTGCCGGCTCTTTTTTTAATGTAACAATAGCTCCTTGAACTGGTTGCCCTTCACTATTTAATACATATTGCCAATAATGACTTCTTGACATTATTATCTCCTCCTATTGCTCTATATCATAGTATTCAATCGTATACCATAATGTTAATCGTACACCACCTAAAATATCTAAACCACCAGCGACTGCTACAGCCGAACATTTACTATAAAACAATATATCATCATTTTCATCAAATAATCCTATTTCAGTTATATTTATATCTTCGTACACATCTATCGTAAATTTTATACCCCACGAATTATATCCAGTTCCATTTGAATATCTATTCATTTCATAAATATCCCAACTGTTTACATGATAATAAGCAGATGGTATTTCTGATTCTAACTTATTTTCTCCTCTAGCATCCCATTCTAATGTTGACCCATCCCCAAGTTTCAAACTGTCTATATCATGTACAACATCATATTTTGTTCTTATGTATGGTGAATTACTAAGTTTCTTGATACAAATATTATAGTATTTAGATGGTTCATTAATTGTCACAGTCACCCTGTTTTCATCTACTATTGAAACACTGTCTGGAATAATTTTTATCTGGTCATCTCCTGTAATTTCAAACACTTCTACAATAACAGCCGGGGAGGCTAAATTATGTGTATATGTTCTTGTTACTCCTGTCCTAGCACCACTTTGATAATCGGCTTTTGCTGTTATTGATTCATATGTATAAGCAGCAGAACTAGGGGCATAGAAGTCAACATAATGAGGTAAACCATCAATCATATCACTTATTGGAAACATTTCATATTTTGGTTTGTTTGTGGCTGATATTCTATTTCTCTCATATACCATCCAAAGTGCATCTCTATATTTTTCACCCGATACAGGAACACTTGGAAGTTCGCTTACTGGCAACCATGATGCATCATTAGGATAGCAATCATCTGAAGATGATGTTACGAAAGCATAAAATTTTTGTGCCGAATGTAATTCAATGGTTACATTGTTATCATCTTCAACCTTTATATTTTTTGGTATGAATCGATTATATGGTGGTACATATTGTGTACCATCATCTGTATATGTTTGAACAAGAATATCCTTTGTATGCAGATTATGATAGAATGTTATTGATGTGGCTGTATTTGACCTATTGTGGAATACAAAACAACAAGGTAATGGGTCAACTATATCAACACAACATTTTGTTTTAGCATAGGCATTGTAAAATCCATTGTATATATCAATATATCTTCCAGAAAAATCTGTAAGTAGGGCAAGTAATATACTGTAATTACAGAATCTTGCCACTGGACGTAATTCTTCAAATTTTTCTAAAAGAACTCTTTCAGTTGCTATATCTATAATGGATGTATCATTTATTGGTTCTGTTGATAAATCCATTTCAACTCTGTAATGTGGTGACAATCTTAAATCTTCACACCCTGCCCTTGTTGGTGGGTCAGTCTCAGCACTTGAAGGTAATGATGTCCATGATGTTGTTTTGGTAAATGGATATGGGGCTGGATTCGCATAGTATCTCATACCAGCGCCTGCCATAACTGGATAATATATAGACCACGGTGAATGAGGTTCTGCGGATTCTCCTTCTTCATCATCAAAGATTGGAGCAGCAGTAACATTTACTGTTAGTTTTTTATTTGATGAGTCATATGATGTAACATATCCTTCCATCCAATCAGAAGCGCTTGGACATGTTATAAAAACATATTGTCCTGCAACACGAGGTAGAGGGTCGTCACCTTCAACTGTAAATATTTTTTCTCCAAGTGTTGCAGCGGACGTGGTTGTTGATGATTCAGAATTTGCATAATAATCATTGTACAAATGTTCTTGCCATTCATAATCATTAGCGTAACAATATGCTTCTATACTGTCAGCACTGATTGAATGTGTTCCTTGAAACGGAGCACTTGATGGTAATAACTCATGCCATTGTTCATATATATTCAATCTATTGATTGTGTTTGTTAAGAATCGAAATAAACCATATAAAGCACAATAAGTTCCTTTTCGTTTCAGCAATGCAGGAAGATTTTGTATGAAAAACCTATCTAAGTCCCATCCATTCCACCCTGAAGGTATGATAGATGTAGTGCCAAATGTTTCTAATAGATAATGTAGATATTCACCTTTAACCTCCCAAGGGTCTGACATGTTGAGTATATCTCTTATTTTGTAATATACTTTTGAATACATCTGGTCAAAACAGACACCTAAAAATTCTCTCATGTTATCTGTTCTTTGATGTTCTGGTAGAGCATTCAAAACAAAATCCTTCATAAAATGTGTTTCTATTTGTATGAGTGAATTAGCTTCACTTTTAGGATATATTTTTCCAAAATAAAGATATGGCTTTAGAGTGTTAATGTATTCAGAATAAGGGTTTCCTTCATCATCACATACATTATTCAGATATCTATGTAATGGCGAATCATTACGAATATATACGTCAGAACCAGTAAAATCGGTATCACTATCATAAGTGAATAATTCATTATATGATAATTGTGATGGTATTGATGCAGCACTTGGCTGACCTTCTTTTGGTGTGAGATAAAATTCAAAAAAGTTTTGATTTTCAACAAATTCATTTGAATATACTCTGTTTGTATCACCATCTTCGGGTTTTGCGTTATACAAACAAGTTAGGCAATAATAGTCCGTGCCGCCTTTGACATATAGTTGTATACCATAAGCCCCTTCTACTACGATTCCACTGCCACCACCAGTTTGATTGATGTTTCCTGCCATTGTTTTCCTCTTGTTAGTTCTTTATGCTATTTATAAATTCTTCTGCCATCATTTTGAGATTTGCACCTGAAACATTGTTATGGAGAAATCTGTGTTTTGTATCATTCATGAAATATTCGGGCGAACACCCCCATGAAAATACTGGTGTGCCTTGTAGTAGTGATAATATCGTCCATTGTGATGTTGGTGTAATTACTGCTCTAGCATTTGTTATCAATTTCGTGATGTCATAATAAACATCTTTAAAATAAGTTGGGTTTCTCAGCATAATATTTTTTTCATGTAAATGGATTTTCATATCACCAGCAACTATTACCCTATCTCCAAATTTATCAAGAAGATGGTCATAAATTTCTTTTATTACAGCATATTTTTCATTGATACATGGTATGAATATAATCATATCACTTTTCTTCTTTTTAAATTTTATAGGAGTATACATTCGCTTGTATAATGGAAACCAATGTAATCCTTTTGAATATAAGACACTTAGATGAACCAAGTCCTTACTTGGATATATACGTTTGAATATATTTGATTTGACTTTTTTGATAACAATGTTTAGGTCTTTCTGTGATATTGAATTGTGTATAAATCCGCTTTGATTCAATTCATCTCTGGATAAATCTTCAAACACAGGAATTACGGTAGCCCAATCATATAGAAATTCTCTATTTGAATGAGTAGCCACAAACATTTTTTCGGGTTTTATTGCCTCATATATCCATCTCACATATGGTCGGAAATCAATAATCTCTGTTTTGTAATCTCCGAGAAAAGGCCCAACAAGCACATTTTCAATTTTCATCTATGTTTTTACTCCCTTCCTACTAAGAAGTCGTCTCAATTCATCATCTGCTTCTTTATCAAGAAATAATGACGGTTTGCCATCCTTCAACCATTGTTTAACCATTTGTATGTGTTTGCAGTTGGGTGTTCTGACAGGGCAATTACATGTCCATTTCGTTCCTCCCTTGCTTACAAAATAAATATTTTCAGGTGACTTACCATGTGTCCATGATGTCACAATGAAATCATTCTTTGTTGTACCTGCATCTTTTATAATGTAATCAGGGTCTTTAGAAAAGATGCTTACTTTTTCAGAAAGTTCATGTAGTGCAAATGTTTCTTTTAGGTTCATTGTTATCCTTCCAATATGATGTTTCCATCCCACATACTGAAAATATCAATATTTTTTTCATACACTGATTTTGATATTTGAATGACTTCTACATTACGTAGTAAATCCATTAATACAGACTCATCCAGCAATAGGTCTGCCTCTATCTTCCTTAGATTGTTAAAATTAACTAGGATTTTATTATTTTTACGTAGGTAGGATATTAGATTGGCGCCCTTTTCATTCTCAATGTAATATTTCTTTCCAGTTGTTTTCAATACATCATTATACAATTTTATGTTATTTGAAATAACGAATCTATTTGTTTTTGAAAATGTATTTACAACATTGAGAATTTTGTCTCTGGTTGGTTCTGCGAATCCGAATTTTATCAGGTGTATTTTTTCTTCAGCCTTCTCTGATAGGCTGGCTATATTCTTTTCGTCAACATTAACGAAATCCGCATTTATGACAGTTATTTTCATGGTATCCCTCCAAAACAGTTTACTTATTTTATTTATATACAAATGTAAATTATTTTGGAAAATTGCAACAAAAAGCCGGTGAATAAAAGTTCACCGGCTTAATGCCCCCACTATATTGAATTTCGTATTGATAATGTGAAATGATCAACACTATTATTCACTACAGTATCATACATATTTGTTATGTTATTTTTTATCTTATACTCGTTAAGGTCTTTTATTGGTGGAGGCGTTAGATAGTATCTCAACATTTTCCCATACTTGCTATCATTCAAAAGCTTATATCTTTCCTTATCTCCTCTCTCATCATTATCAACTGCTATTATAATGCCTTTATCTGTATGTTTGAACATCTTATCCAAAAAGTCATCTGATACACTACCACCCAATACTGGCGTTCCTTGATGATTCTCTATCATCATGGCGTCTATTATGCCTTCTGTAACTATTATATACTTGTCTCGTTGAAAATATTCAATATTCATTATGATACCAGTTTTTTCTATAAGTGGATTGTCAAATTTTGGCTCCATATGGTCATAGATTGCCCGACCTTGAAAATATACAATAGTATTATTATGATATATGGATATAATGAATCTACTTTTATATCTACCAGTTATCGCAACAAAAATATTATTTGCATATTCTGGTGGTATTTTTCGGTCATGGATGAATTTTATAAGATGTTCTTTATATTTAGTATTTATAATCCCTGATACATCAGAATTTATTGATATACAATCCTTTATAATATAAGATAAATCTGATTCTATTCGTTCTTCAATCTTGGCTGCTGATGGATGACTTGTTAAACATTTTTTTATATCATCAAATTCAATAGATTCTACTTGTTTTATTGCTTCTGATATCGGTATTCCTTTGAGCTCTGATACAAGCTCAGCAAATGTTCCTGAGCGCCCACAATTTAGACAACTATAAAAAGACATACCATTATCACATACAACTGACAATCTTCGTTTTCTTAATGATTTTTTACTATCACCACACAACATACAACGCATGTTTATTGTATTACCTTTAATATACAATTGACCATATTCACTTAAAAAATCCGTTACTGTCTCAAATCTTATAGCCATTATTATATTTTTCTACCCACCTTCGTATAGTTGTTTTTCCCATTCCTGTTATTGTAGCTATTTTTCTCCAAGAAACATTATCTTCTCTTAGTTTTATGGCAGACATAATCAATTCTACTGAAAATTTCATATGTGATATTCTTAGCTTCTTCTTTGTTTCTTCTGTTAAATGTTTTCCATAGTTCCAGTTATTTTCACCTTTTTGTGATTCACTGTTCTTTTTACGCACATCCAACCTTTTCATTGGATTCATATCACCCAATTTTGTATTCCTTTGTTTTTGTTTAGTTTCTTCTGTATGTTTTTTACCAATATGTCCTTTACTTTTCTTTATTTTAGTTTCTTCTGTATCAATAATACCTGTTGTTCCTTCACCACCATCAGTAAGATTACACAACGGGCCTTTCTTCAAATTATACCTACCTATCTTTTGTATCATTGATATTTCAAGATTTAAAGACATATTTTCTATTAGAAATTCTTTGTACTTAATTATTATTGGGTCAAAACCTAATTCATTCTGTATCTTTTTTATTTTTCTACTAAAATAAGGATTCTTGCCGACACTCTTTAAATGGTCATAAAAACGCTTATTTTTTCCTTTACCTACATAGAATGGTTCATATTCAAATTCATATTCCCCATATACATATTTGCCTGGTTTACGTGGGTCAAGATATACATAAACATAGAAAATTGGTTCATTTGACATAAGACATTCACTCCTATAAATAGATTAGGAAGGGACAGCAGTAAGTCACTCCTACTGTTTCTGGTATGCTCCAACATCCAGATCACCTTCTATTCTTATTTATATTTTTTATTTTTTTGGTTTTCTAGGTTGGATTTTGCGATATCCACCGATTTTCAACATCAGTTCTTCTCCAAGCTCTTGCGATATAACTGGTATTGTCACAGGAATATCAACTCTTTCTTTTTTTTCTACCTTTTCTTTATTCTTCTTTGTCATCTTTTTCTTCCTTTCTTGTAAAATCTATACATTCAAAATCAAATGGTACTAATAATAGCCCATCATTTATTTTCACATCAAAATAACCTTTTTTACATATAAGTCTTTTTGGTGTTTCATCTGCGTGTAAACAATCAATACATCTTGTAAGACATGGTAACATATTTTTATCCCTTAATCAATTACTATTCATATAATCGTCTTTAAATTTCTCTGAACAAAAATTCTCAAGAGCATCCTTTTCTATTTCATCCCTTATTTCTGGTGGAAACAACATATAGAATTTCTTTATTTCTTCTATGTTCTGTGAAACATTCAACATTCTCATCATAGCACATGAGCGGTCAAACGGCCCCCAGCTAGTATCCATCAGAGTTACTTGGTCATAGAACTTTTTCATTGCTCTTTTTAAGATATTTGATACAGCCTGTCTTGTAATTCCTAATTCTTCCGCAATAACACTACCATTTTTGGGTGGTATAAATTTCATAATAATTCTCTCCTTCATTTTTTTCAAACCAATATTGAATGGTTGATTTTGGTACATTTAATAATTTTGATATTTCAAATCTTGAATATCCATCATTTTTCATTTCAAACGCTTTCTTTATAATGTCAAGTGTATACTTTCTGCTACCTTTATTACTCTCATTCAACTTTTTTTGGTGTTCTTCTGTTCTTATAAAACCTTTATGTGATTCACTCATTTTTATCCTTGTTTCTTTTGACATTTTCAATCCGAGATGACCTTCTCTATTTCTCCTTATTGCATATTCAGAACATTTTTTTCCTCTACGATTTTTACTCATCTCCTTTCTTTGTTCTTTAGTTCTAATATACCCACCGCTGTTCCGTATAGCATCAACCCTTTTTCTAATACTTTTTTCTGATTGTTTATATCCTGATGATCCGTCACCACCCCATGTCAAATTATAACCACCTTCACTTACATGGCTATGATTAACTATAATCTTCATGGTTTCTCTTATATTAAGAAGAAGTATATCACATTTACATAAAATCTCCCACACAAAATTTTCCCATCCATATTTTCTAATGGCTTTATGAAACAACTGATTACTTTGTTTGGACTCACACTTATGACACCGTTTTCTTTCATTCAATGTGTATATTGTCTTACCTATATAAATCTTACCATTTATCAAATTTGTTACTTTATAAATTATACCTTTCATACAATTCATGTTTTTCTCCTATAAATATATTTACTTATATTTATAGAAAAACATATTCTCTGCAATTTCCGAGCCATTCATAGGTCTTGCTTGAAACATTTTAATACTCCTTAGTGACAAAATTTTATTATTTCTTTTAATGATACAGGATAAAAATCATGAACATCAACCCCAACATTCAACATGTGATTATGCTCTCTATATAACCATTTTTCATGAACGTGTCCCACTATATTCAATGTGAAATTACCGAATACATTATCTGGGCGATGACAACACAAAAACTTGTATTTTTCATATGTTATGGTCAGACGGGCACAAGCATTTCTTTTGTATTCTGTATCATCATGGTTTCCTTTGATACAAATAAACTTACCATTCATCTTACTTATCCACTCAACTCCGTGATGAAATGAGACATCTCCAAGACATATAACAGTATCTTCTGGCTTTACAATTTCATTATGCCTTTCAATTATTGTATTGTTCATTTCATCAGTGTCTTTGAAAGGTCTGTTACAATACTTTATAATATTAGCATGGCCAAAATGATAATCAGATGAGAACCATATCTGATTATCCCCTAACTCCTTTATAGTCAAATTCATTTTTGAATTTCATCCTTTCTAGTATAGTCTCTTTTAATCCATTTTATCATTAGATTCGTTTTGTATCAAGCGATTTTTTTTCAGGTATTTTATAACATTTTTACGACTGTTTATCTCAATCACTGGATTCAATTCTCTAAGAACCTGTTCTTTTCTTATAAACGAACCATCTGTCAGTATGTAGCCAATACTCGTTTTTTGCTTACATATTCCAATAGCTCCGTTTATTAAAGCGTCTTTTTTGGATTTTGATGAATTAGTAATTAAATACTTGGAATATAAGATAGTTATGGGTGTCATATTCAATCCTTTGCTACATATATAAATTTTGTTTCTATTTTTATATATGATTCATGTCCTTTTTGGATAGTATATAAATAGGGAACTATACCAATTGGTGGGTCACATTTTGATATTCTTTCGATGTTATTTTTAATAGAATTTTCTGTAAGTTCAGCGTGCTCGGCTACTTGTATTCCAGCAATCAAATCCTGAAGTCTATTTTCATATTTAACAATTTTCAAATCATTAAAAAAATAGTCCAATAATTCTTGTTTTGTACCTCTTATTAATTCTTTCTTTTCTAACATACTAGCCACACCTACTTTCGCCACATGATGTACAAGTGGCACAACCTTCTATTTTTATTACTGTATATTTACCACATTTTGGGCATAACCCACCTTCAACTTCATTTATATTTTCTTTATCTGCCATATAATATCTAACCAGTAGTTTGGCAATGGCATCTGGAATGGATAAAATCTGTGTTGGCTTTTTATCGGTATCTTCAAACCTATGCCAGTTGGGCCTGTCTGAATTTATACCTTCAAGTGTCTTTGTTACCGCCTCCAATGGAACACCATTTTGTAAAGCAATAGATACAGTCCTTCCCAATGCTTCACAAAATGTATTCAAAACCTGTCCAGATTTACCAATTGATAAGAATATTTCAACTGGTCTGCCGTTCTGTGTTGATACTGTTACATACATTTTTCCATTACCAGTTTCTATTACATGTACATTCGCTTGTAATTTAGACGGTCTTGTAAATAAAGAAGGTGTTGTCTTTTCTTTATTTGAAAATGATATCGGTTGTGATTTCTTGCTACCATCTCTATAAATAGTGATTCCTTTGAGTCCTTTCTGGTATGCGTATCTATATAATTCTGATACCTCATCCCTTGTGGCCGTTTTTGGTAGATTGGTTGTACTACTGATAGCCGTTGATACATGTTTTTGTAATGCAGCCTGCATATCAATTCTATCTTTTGGTTTGATGTCATGTGCAACAACAAATACATCACGTACTTCCTTCGGTACACCACGAACCCCCTTCAATGAGCCACCATTCTGTACAATCTTTTCAATCAGTTCTGGTGTATACCATGATTCGCCTTCAAATTTCTTTTTGAATATAGGATTTACCAATATGTATGTATCACCAGATTCGACTAATGTTTTTTGAAACACAAGTCCAAAGGCCGGTTCCATTCCATATGAACAGTCACATGAAAGAGCAATACTTCCTGTAGGTGCTATAGTTGTATGTTGACTATTTCTCAATCCATATTTCTTAACCTTTTCAATTACCTCTTGATTATCAATGAATTGGGATATGATTTCTAATACATCATCCTCAACCAGTTCATAGTTGTGAAATCTACCCCTTTCTTTGGCTAGGTCAGCGCTTGCTTCAATACAGGCAGTAGTGACTGTTTTCATAATTTCACCAGCAAATGCCTGTCCTTCTTTGCTATCATATGGTAGTCCTAATTCATACAATGTATCTGACAATCCCATTATACCCACGCCTATTGGTCTATATTTCAATACATTAACTTTGAACCGTTCATCAGGAAAAACCATATTGTCTATAAGGTTGTCCATCAGTTTTGTTACAGCATACGCCGTGTGATATAAATATTGTAAATCATAGTCTCCATTCTCTTTGCAGAAGGAATGAACATTGATAGAACTCAAATTACAAGCTGTAAATGGAATTAACGGTTGTTCTCCACAATTCCCTGTAATCACATGAGAAAGTTTAAAGGTGTGTGTATCATCATAAACACTAATATCCCACACATCCTCTTTTATATCTGTCTTAGTTATATTAACTATTTTGATATTATCATATATCATATTGTCTTTATTCAAAGATTCTTTCATCCATAATAAGGTATTTTTTCTGATATTAGAAAGAGTAAATATTGTCCTAAAATGCATAAGCGAGGATGTGAACAATTGTACGGCATATCTAGTATATGACCTACCATATGATTTTCCATTTGGAAATGATACGTTAGATGATGTCGATTCTACCAATCTCGTTTTAATTCCATAAAAGCCTAATAATTCTGAAACATCTGATGCTAAGTTATAATTGCTACTACAAAAAACACATCTACTTCCAGATTTATCAACATAACCATCTGATGAAAACAACCCATCAATCAGGCCTTTTCTGAAGTCCTCGGATGTGGTAGTCCATACACTAGAAGGCAGTCCAGTTTCTTTTTTATCAACACCGTAAGACATAAAGAAATTATCTAAGTCATTATTCGTTGTATTAAATTCAATACAACCATCTATCTTAGAAGGGTTATATATTTTATTTGTTATCTGTGTTATTTTCTTCATAACCCTATTATAGATACCATTGGCAATATCCTCGTCACTAAATATAAACCCATATTGACGTTTACCAGAATCTTTTCTATCTGTTATCCACCCATCACCCAAATTCCATCCAATTACAAATCCATCATCATAATCGCCCCTTATACCATATCCAAGAGTATTCATTTTTACAATCGGTAGATAATCACCTGATTTAAGTTCTGTTGTCAATCTTTTTTCATATGTTGTATCATTTAATACCGGCCACTTATGTTCGGCTGTAGAATAATATTTTTTTCCACCCATTAATGTTATTTCATATAGTTCTTTTCCTTTTCCTGATAAAAAGCACTTAGCAGGTGAATATTCACCTTTTTGATTTATAACAAAAAATGATTTGTTTTCTAATTGTTCTATTGGATAGATGCCATCTTTTGTAATAACTTTAGTACCCGCCCGTAAAGATGGGTTTGTGCAGTCTATCTTAACCATCTTTTTCAGTAGATTGAATCTATTGATTGTATCAATGAATAGAACGCCGGGGTCAGCCGTGGCGTGTGCCATATCAACCAATCTATCCCACAACAATCTAGCGTTTACTTCTTTAACTACACCATTTGCAGGTGATACCAATGGATATGGAATGTTGTCTTTGAATGCTTGCATAAATGCATCATCAATGGCTACTGATATGTTCATGTTTGACAGAACACCGTCAACACTTTTACATTCAATAAAATCCATGATGTCTGGATGGTTTATTGGCATATCAACCATAATTGCTGCCCGTCTTGCTCTTCCCCCTGATTTTGTCGTTGCTCCAACAGTATCATATAATGACATAAAAGAAATTGGCCCACTACTCTTTCCAGATGGAATTATATTACTATCTGATTTGTCTTGACCTTCGTATATATCGGCGGACGCCTCCCTCAATTTTCCTATTGGAATACCGACACCGGAACCAGCTTGAAATATTTTTCTGGCCACGTTGGCTATGTCATATATACTATCCATGCTATCATGTAAATCCACAACCCAACAGGCGCTAAATATTTTATTTTTTCCTCCAGCGTTGAAGAATACAGGGGTATTTGGTCTCCATATATTCTTTTTCATTAAATCATATGCTATTTTAACACTTTCTTTATCTCCAAATTCCTTTGATACTCTTTTAAATGTATCGTCTATTGATTCGTCACCGAAACTGTATAAGTCGGCGAATATTCTTTTTGCCATATCACTTAAACTCATTAATACACCATTCCTCCATTATTTTATTCGCTATAAACAGAAAAAGGTGTGACAAAATGTCACACCTATTTTGTTTTTATTAATTTACTTTAATTTTATCTGATTCTGGTGTATACCAGAATCCACGGTAAATAACTTCACATACACCGCCTTCATATTTTTCTACAATAAGATTATTCCTTATTTCATCTCTTGAATTTTCAACATATCCAACCGCACCATCTTCTGTTTGAAAATATGGTACTGTGTAGTATCCAAATGGTACATGAAATTTCTTTTCAAATATTTCTCTTTCTTTCTCATTTACAACAAAATATGTTTTCATTTAATTTTCCTTTCTAATTATATAATTGTAGAAGTTTGTTTTCAACATTTGTAAAATCATCCAGATATCCGTTGAAATTATTTTTATAAAAGAAATCATATATTTTAGATGGGTCTGCAATCTTATAACTTTTGTATGTATTCAATATTCTTGTTTTCATTACGTTTGGTATCATATAGAAATCGATGAGAATACGGTTTCGTCTGAATCTATCTTCCAGATTGTTTTTACTCAACCACTCCTGCCATCCTTCTTTCATAACCTTTCGTGCAGAAACCTCACCAAATCCCGGCTTTCGTTTACCAACTGGCCAATCCTCTGGTGTTTTTATATTGAATATATCATCCTTTGATTGCCCCATAAGACATTTCATTATAACAAATTCTTCTGGATTTTCATATTCAATAAACTGTGTTTTTGATGGGTTATAGACCCTCACTTTTTCAGATATCAGTTGAACATAATCTTCATCATTTGAAACTACAATATACTCACCGTCATCTTTTCTGGCTAAAACACCAATAATATCATCTGCTTCCGCGTTTTCTACTGTGATAACTTTGAATGGTAGGTATCGTTGTATTTCTTCACAAAAGGCATCATATTCATAATGAAACACATCCCAATTTATACCTGATTTGTCCCTTTTACCCTTTCTTGATTCTTTATATCTTTCCCAATACAACTTTCGCCAAGAACGTCTGTCGTCTACTGCCAGTATGACCTCTGTAATATTTTCCTTAAATAAGAATTTATAAAGAGAATCGATTGTTATATACTTCCACAGCGCAATGTTTGGGTTATCTGTTTTTGAAAATACCTCATTACTACAGAACATCCTAACAGCAAGGTTGTTCATATCCACTAAAATTGTTGTCATAAACATATTCCTTTCTTATAATCAACATGATAACACATTAGATAGGGATTGTCAATCTATCAACTCATCAAGCCCAACAAGAATGTCAATATATCCCCTTTTCATTATCTCCAGCAAAATCAATGCTCTGTTGGACTTGACAACTCTATTTTTTATGACATTGACAAGTTTATCCAATATTTTTTCAATATCTTCATGTAACAGCTGAACCTCTTTAGGATTGAATTTGCCATCTATATCCGACACCCTTCTCAATATATTCTGGTTTTCTAACTCCAGATTTCGTATGAAAATATAATCTTCTTCTGTCATTTTTCACCCATTTCTAATATTTTTCGCAAACGTGATTTTAAATGCTCCTCCCAAAAATTATGTTCTTGATTTAAGAGGTTAGCGTCTGTCATTCTTAGGTTTAGTAATGTTTTATGTTTATGATGAAATATCTTGTTGTTCGTGATGGGATTGTAATTTCTTTTCCTTTTATATTTTCATAGGTCAAAGAAAGAAATAAGGCATTACTTTGATTATCAACTGTTACAACATAAGGGGCTCCTGTAAATCAGATAATACTTTCTCAAAATCTTCTGTGATTTTATAAATTCCATTTGCCATGTACACCCCCCAACAAATTATTTCAACCTTACTTTCAATACATCATATATGAGTTGTTTATATCCTTCCCAATCATCATTTTTATAAGCCTTTCCAGTTTGGATATTTAGTCCTTACTTGCAATCTGATAAAAATTCACCATTTCGGTGAACCCCATATTAGCATCATATGAAGCCTCATCTACTTTCTTATAATTGATGATATAATGTTTCATCCGTGACATAGTTTATTTTACCTTTCTCAAGAAATGTTCCCCATTTTCACCCTTATATTGAATGAAAAAAGGTCTATTGTATCTTGTTCCTCTCAAATATTGTGATGCATGCTCTGTAGAAAATCTCATTCTTTTTCTATCAGCTTTCATGTTATTATAAAACTCATCTTTTGTTACACTGAAAACTGGAAAATTGTCTTTCATTGCATCAGCAAAAACCCCTTTAACATCCGTTTCAATTTTGCCGGGGTCAGATGAATCGACACTCGTTTGTTGCTTCAAATTTATTGAATCATGTGTTTCACCACTTCCAAATATTTCACCCATTTTTATTTCCTCCTATTGTAAGTTATTGAAATTACTCAATTATTTTTTATACATACCCAACGTCATGACTTTGGCAAGGAACTCGCCGGTACGGCGTATGATTCCTTTCTTGGCTTTGGGTATTTTCTCTTTTCGGATATCCAACATTACATCCGTTTTTTTGCCATTATTCCTTAACATATCATCTATCATACGATATCTTATTCTCATTTGTGGGTCAAGACGAAAATAATATTGCTGTAAGATAGTGCGCATTCCTCTTTGCTTATACAAAGTCATCAAATCGTTATAATCCTGATTATTCAATATAGGTATAATTTCATCAGGCCGAACTAATTGGTCATATATACAACATTGTATCAACTGACAAAATTGTGTTGTGGTTAAAGAAAGTCTCATTTTATTTTTTATCTCCGTTTACATTTAGATTTTTATATGGTAAAATGTGCATTGTCACAGGGCAGCCGGATATTATTAGTAAAAAGTGATGTTGTGTTGTTATTTATGCTTCCCATTTCTATTTTGTAATAAAAATCAAATATTTTAAATTTTCCTTTTTAGATTACAACACTATTTATAATAAAAAACCCTTAGAGTAAATTCTAAGGGTTTTTTATTACCAATTATTTTTATTATTATTTTAACCAACAATTTTTGGAATTGCACCAAACGATTCTTCGATTGCTTCCTGTAGATTTTCATCATCCTCAAAAGACTCATCAATATTTGTGCTGAGTAGTTCAGCTCCTGTTTTATATTTCTTTGAGAATGTATGTTTTGTGCCTCCTAGTTCTTTTGGAATGGGAAAATCTGTACCTGTACTTCCACCTGTTTTTGGTGCATTCTTCTTGATTTCAGCTTTCAATTCTTCTGTTTCAATGCTTTCGATAGTAGAAACTGTATTAACAACATTGTCAACATTGGTAAGGAAAGCAACTTCATCAAATAAATTTTCACTCTCAATAACAACTTTTCCGTCCATTTCAACTTTATGGCCACATGGTGTTACCCATTTTACCATACTTTTGATACCTTTATGTGCGACAACCACTGAAATGTCATTGTTTTGGTTTATATAGGCGTCATCTGTACCACTGAAAAAAGCTCCCATTCCATGATGGGAATGAATAACACCTATAGTCCCAACTGGTTTTGGCCCGATAACATGAACAGCACCACTACTTGCTTCTTGTTCTGGAAGAATTATATCTTTTACATATCGGGAATCAGCATCGCCAATCAGATATGCCAACCATTCACAATTAGGAAACCGTTTCATCAATAAATCCACCTTGTTTTTCACAACCCTACTGAATATGATTGATATAGGGCCGGCTGGTTTACGACCACACTCTGTAACAATTTTTAAATCCTCATCTGTATTTTCCCAGCCAGAATTATCAACATTATCATTATTTTTAGGGTCATTATACAACATTTGAAAACCCCCTCCCTGTATGTATGATTTATTCATATTTAATCTCCTATCCGTTATTTTAAATCTTTTTACAATTTTATATTTCTTGTGCTTTTTATTCATCACCCACCTCTTATATATAAAGGTCTTTCAGATTAGCAGACAATTCTTTATCAGTATATTTCATGATTTTACCAACAGCAAGAGCCGCCACGACACTGGCAGGAACAACCCAAGATGGTACTGTGGTGTAACCGTTTGTTGTTTCACCCCATTCGGCTACAATATTGGACAATGTAATATGTTCACCATTATATCCAACTTTCATATATTTCATTCCCATGACCTTTGCTATCCTCTGATTTTCCTCTTGTACATAAGAACTATCGGTGCAATCAATTAACCAATCAGTCTTTTTTGCAAGACTTTCCTTGAATTTGAATGGAAATGAATATACCGTGGCGTCTGGTCTTAGATATGTAATCATACCCTTGACAATCGCCGCCTTGTTCTTTCCAATGGCATCTGTGGGTAAGTCCAGACGATTGAGATTATGTTCCTCAATTACATCATGGTCATATAAATAAATCTTTTCAATACCAGACATAGCAGCAAATTTAGCAACCCAGTATCCAACACCACCCACGCCAACCACAGTGATGGAAATATCCTTATTCAAATTTAATGTTTTTTGTCTATCATATAATTGTGTCATATTTTTTAAATCCTTTCTTCACTTGATATTACATTATAATATAAAATTTATAATTAGTCAAGATAAAAATAACCTGTGTAAGTCAGTGCCTACACAGGTTCTAACATCTTAATTACCCCACAAATCATCGTTAGGTGTTGCCATACCTAAACCTTCTCTGATTCCAGCCGTACCAACTTTTACAGCAGAAGGGGCTGTTGGAGTATCTTTCAACACATGTCTGCGTAATGTTTCCAATCGTGGTAATAGTCTTGGGTTTCTTTGTGCAAGAGACATGGTATTGATATTTTCCAAAACAGCCATTGCTTGGTCAGCAATCACTATAATATCCTCTATGGTTTTATATTCTCTAGGATAATTCCAATTACCCCAACAATCGGGCCTTCTTTGGTGATAATGTTCAAAATACTCAAGGGAGTTCATATAGTGTGTGCTGACATCAATAATCTGTTTATCCCGCGTTGTAATCTTCAAATATATATTGGTCATAAGTTTTTTGACATACAAGGGTTCAATATTCATATGGTCAAGATATATTGGATTGTATGTACGTTTCAGCAACCAAATAATCTCACCCCTTCCATTACCCTTAACAATGGAAAGACCTTTTTTAGCATGTTCCCATGTTACATCAGGCATTGGAGCGGCTTTTGCTAAGGTATCTTTTAACTGCTTTTCTTTTCTTTCAAATTCATCTTGAAAAGAAGAAACCATAGCAGAAACCTCATTCATCTTTGATTTGATTGTATCTTTTATTTTGTTCCGTTTATCGGAAAGTTTATCTTCAAACTCTTTACGAATTTGTTCCTCAATATCTAAAGGTTGACCCTTTTTTGGCACAAGCTCATATAGAGTATCACCTAAACGTAATGTAACTGTCTCCGTTCTTAAATCTTCTATATTTAAGTTATCAACAGTTGCCATCATATCTTTGTGATATGTATTCAATTTATCTTTAATATTTTCAGTCATAATCATTCAACCCCTTTTGACTTTTTCTTTTTAATATAACAGATTTTTAATGATTTGTCAATAATTATATTTGTTCACAAACCTTTGCCAATCCTTGTTTTAATAAAAAAGGTGTTATGGTTTTTAACCATAACACCCATCATAAATTTCGCGAAACCTATGATTTATTTGATGCCTGCGTCATCATATGCTCTAATCTCAGCCTTGTCGCCCTGTGCGAAATTCACAGGTGCTTCAGAGGGCTTGATTTCAATGCCATTGAAGAAAACACGGTACTTACCAAAACCAGCATCCAACGAAACATTTTTAACTGTTTCACGGAAATTAGCACCAACCTCTACAGGAATGACTGTACCATTTACTAAGATACCAGTCTGTACATCAGTTTCGCTGTAGTTATAATTTTCACGTCCCCAAACTTCGTTCATAATGTTGCCTCCTTAATTTTTATATTCCTACTATATACCTTTTTTGTTTGATTGTCAACTATTTTTATGCGTTGTCTGTGCGACTCATTAAATAGTATCTTTCACTGTTATCTTCATTTCCAATGAAAATCATTCCTAATGATTGGTCTGGTACATAAGCAAAATTAGCAGTAAAATCATCACTTAGAACGGACATAACATTGACTACATTTTTGAACTCAAAACACATAGACATATCTTGATAATCAACTTCTGCTAAATCAATCCTTAATCCATTTGAAAATCTATTCTGTTTGTCAGATGTTTCAATATACAACATATTATCCGAAACACCAAAATAAATTTTATTAAATTTTGAACCAATCTTTTTTATACTACTGAATGACTCATAAAAATCATCATCAATTTCCATTTGGTGAAAATATGAAATATCTGCTCTAGGGGCTTCTGCTTCAAATATACTTACCACCTGTGGTGCACAGAAGAATATATTTGATTTCTGTTTACCCTGTATGAGAGTTATTTTTTCATCCTTTATTTGGATTGTAGTTTCTTCATTATCATTTATCAAATTCAGAAAAGGAACTAGATTAGTATTTGGTTCATCAAAATTCATAACCAATGAATCAGTTGACTTCATTTCTGGCAAAATCAGATTTGGCAAATTCAGAAGTGATATTGCATCAGAAGATGATGAAATCATTTTCGATATTGCCTTATCCTTTGAGAGTTTTATCTGTACATTGTTTATAATGTAATTCAGAGTAGCCTTTTTGAGAAATGTTTTTAATTCACTTGTATTTACTATCATCACATCACCACCTTTTATTCGTTAGAGAACGTATCTTCATCCTTCTTATTTATATCGTTTTTGAATAAATTATCAAATTGACTTGGAAAAGCATCAACAAAACAGTCTTGACATACATCAAATCTGACTTGCTTGTAGGGCGACAACGATTTCTCACCCATTACAAAATCAAAACAAATAAATTCATTCATTTCATCTTCATCATCAAATGAAGTGCCACAAATATCACATGTCAATTCCATTATTTTACCATTTACATCTACACCTGTTATCATTTTATTTTTCTCCTCTCTAATATTACATTTCATATCCTACATAGGATATGACTTTAGATGAATATAACATAAAATATGTTAATTGTAAAGATTTTTATAAAAATAATGACGAAGCATTTTTTGTTTTTTTCTTTGTCTTTGTAGTATTGTTTTCCAGAACATTTACAAATCCCATGAATTTACTCATTTCTATTTTTGAAAGACACATTTCTTTACGAATTGTATCAAATTTCTCTTTTATTTTTTTGTCAGTTTCTTCTTTTTTGACCCATTTTAGAAAACGATTGCCACTAGGTACTTTATAATAATAATATTGATATATTAAATTATCGGGAAGAAAAAATTGAAATTCATTGATTGTATTGACAATATCATTCAGTTTATTATCATGTGACAACCACATAGATATAAGATATGCCGGTGCTACCTTTTTATCATATACAATCCCTTTCTTGTAATATATATTATTCAGATAATCAAATATTGTTTTTTCTTTATTCATAACTTTTACCACCACCAGCAAACCATGCCGCACCACACTCACATTCACGCCAAGAGCACCATTCATATTCTGTTCCATACTTATCAAAGTATTCTTTATTCTTTACACCGTATGTTTTTACATTATGTTTCAAATATATCAGGTGATATTCTGGACTGTTGATACTAATTTGTTTTTTCGTCATTTTTAGATAACCTATTCCAAAATCCTTCTATGTTTTTGAAATGAATAAAATTATTACATTTACCCTTTGTAAAACATGCAGGACAAACAATGATTGGTTGACCGCTATCATTATATTCTGTGTCATAAAATTCATCAATTATATTATTGTGGCACACATCACATTTATTAGGTTGGGCTATGTTTATTTTTTTCATTATATACATCCCTTTTTAACTAATTTCAAAATATATCCAATGAAATTTATTTCTTTTATCGCCACAAGACTGTCCCGATACATAGCATCGGCTGTCTCAATAATGGCGTCACCTGGCGACTTTAAATCTCCAACATTATCAAATATATACTGATACAATTCTGTATAGTTTGTTGTGTTAGACCGTAGTGTTTTACGAATACCATCAAGGTCTTGTTTCTTTACAAGGTCAAAAATGTTTTTATATAATTCTGATGCAATTTGAAATTTTACACTAGATATTTTGCCATCAATGGTATTCAATTGTAGTGTATTCAGGGTTGTGCGAATGTCTGGATACAGTTTTTTGATGGTCTCAATAATTGTTTCCAGTTTTTCAATTTTTACATTCTCCTTCTTGAGTACACCCATCACAAATTTTGCTATATCTTTTAAAGGTGGACTTCCCATTTCTACAATAGGACATCTTGAAGTTATTTCTGGTAACAATTTGTGACCATAATTACACATCAAAATAAATCTTGTAATACTATGTACTTGTTCAATCAAATCTCTCAACATTGCCATTGCATTGGGTGATAAATAATCGG
>CAZGDK010000035.1:22068-26689 GCA_964525155.1 uncultured Smithella sp.
ACTTGTTCAATCAAATCTCTCAACATTGCCATTGCATTGGGTGATAAATAATCGGCCTCATTCAGAACAACCACTTTCAATTTTGATGTTCCTAGTGCTGTGGCAAAAGATTTGACTTTTGTTCTCATGTTTTCAACGGATGTTTCATCAGAACAGTTTACCCATATATAATCAAATCCTGATTGTTTTAAAAAAATATGAGTGAATGTTCCCTTGCCAACCCCTGCTGGGCCCACAAGAGTTACATTTAATGATTGGTTGATGATATTGTTAAGTTTATCTCGTACATCATCATTCAAAACCATATCTTCAATATTATCCGGTTCATGTTGAAAACACCATATATCTGTTTTATTCATAAAAATCTCCTATGTAAACTATTATAGACTAATATCTACTGGTTGTAAATTACAAAAAAGGTCGTGACATTATGTCACGACCTACATTTTGAACACCAAATAATATTGTTTATTCAGCGTTTTCAGTTGCCGTCTCTACTTCAGCGTCAAAGTCTGCAAAATACTCTTTGAGAGCGGCAGATGGGCGAAACTTCGGAACGACCTTTGCAGGCACTTCTACAGCATCACCTGTTTTGGGATTACGGGCGGTACGTGCTTTCTTGTCAACCAACAGGAAAGTACCAAAACCAACCAGAGCAACCTTACCATCTGATGCGAGCCCTTCTGTAATTCCATTCAGAACCGCTTCAATGGCAATACGTGTGTCCTTCTTTGTTAAGTTTGTTTCTTGTGCCACATAATCAATTAAACTAGCCTTGTTCATAAAACATCCTCCAATTTTTATTTGTTTCTAATATACACCAGTTAAAATAACATGTCAACCATTTTTCCAATAAAAAAGTAAATTTTTATTGGATTCTTTGCTAGACTACGGTTGACCTTCTTCTGCTTATTTTCTAGGCAAACCTAATTTGTCCCACGCTTCATCTTCTAAAAAAGCAAACCGACTTGTCATATTTTCACCAAAAACTCTTTTCACAAAATCCTCTTTTACAACTACCCAACCACCAGTTCTATATGGATTTTTTCTATCACTTCCATTTTTTACTGATACCAATATAACACCCTGTTTCATATATTCCTTACATTTATCACAAGGTTCTTTGTCAAAACAAGTGTTTTTAGGCGCTTCTTTATCATTTGGCAATCTACCCATCAATACTATTTGGTTTTTATCATTACCACAATAAAAACATATTGGTATTGTTGGATTTACACCATGTTTTTCAGATATTCTTATACTCATATTATTCTCCTTTTATTATCTTAAAGTTTTCATATTATCAGAGTACCAATCATCGAATGCTTTGTTATTCTTTGCAAAATAATCATACTCTTTCATTGTTAAAATCATAGGTGAATAAATACTGGCATTGTAATCAACACCGTCCACAACATAAACTATATTCCTATCATTTTTTGCACGTACAACTGTAATATACCATTTATTTTCACATACTACAGCAATTTCATCATTTATTTTGAAATAATCATCAGGGCGATTTATTGCTTTTGGTGGAAATTCTTTTGCTTTTTCAACATATTCATTGATGAAAGCCAACCTTTTTTTGATGTTATCAACTTCTTGTATAGATCTGTTTAACATATCTCTATGCTTATCAACAATGCCATTTCTTATTGTTTCTGGCATTGTGATAAAAACACATGGGTCATCTAGAACCATGCTAAGATTTGTCAACACACACACTCCTTTATTTCTATACTCACAACTTACACATCTTGTTTTCATATTAACTCCTTAATATATTTTATCCAAAAATTATTTCATTGAAAGCCGCTATCTGTACAGCACAATCAGCGCCTATAGCATCATAGTACCAATCTTCTGGTTCTCCAGAAAACTGGTCAGCAAATTCTTTTCCAATTTTTACTTCACCATTTCTTATTTTTTCTATTGCTTCGGCAAGATTTTTTTCGTTGATAGTGTACCAAGAGCCTTCGGCATCTTCAAAATCTTTCACATCAAATGAAATTACATTATCTCCATTATCTCTCTTGACGTTTTTTATATCAGCCCAACTTTCTGTGTAACAACCCTCAACAGCATCTGTCATAATATTTTTCAACATTTCTTGTTTTGTCATAAAATTTTTCTCACTTTCATAATTTTCTTTATAATATCATACGTTCCATTGTTCGTCAAGTGGATAAATGAAAAATAATGCTTATATGCGCGCGTCTCCTTTATATATGTGTCCGAAACCCCAAAACTTCAATAACACCCTACATCCTCGGCGAGTTCCTGCCAGTAAAGGGTTGCAGAAGGCAAGTTTTTACTTGACATTCGGTCAGAAATAGTATATGCTGAAAAAAATGAAAGGTGGGTGTAAAATGACCTTAGATATAAGAAAAGAAGATATACGAAAAAAGATGGAAAACAAAATTAAGGAATATATGGACAATGCACAAGCTGAGGCCTATATGATAAATCTTCTTGACCCAGCTCTTTCTACATGGGAAGGCAAACAGGTTACGAAAAGATTGATAACACGGTTGAGACTGTATATTCCAGAAGATTTTACGTTGTATATACGGAATACATATTATGGTATTGAATTGTATATAGGTCGGGGCAATAAAAACATGTCTGTGAGACTATGTGAAAATCGTAAAGATAAGACGTTACGGATGGAATATGTCAGAAAAGAGAATGCTCGTTTGTACGGTTTGCTAGACCTCTATAAGACGTATGCTGATGGTAAGGAACATCTTGATGAGTGGTTAGAAGAGTATATGAAAATACGTAAAGATGTTGTTGATTTAAAGGCAAAAATGCACAAATACGGATGTGAATATTTAATTGATTGGTCGGATTTGAGATATACCATATAAAACTTGACAAATCGGTGTTTTTGTGTTATTATGTATCATAAATAAGAAATAAAAATGTAAATATCGGGCAGGAAACAGGGAATCTACGTGGGCACCAGAACTAACTGGGTCGTAACCTAAGAAAAGGATTCTATTTACATTAAAAAATAAACCACTGTTTAGGTGGCGTCTTGGGATGTCTAACAATGAAGGATGGGACGATAAAGATGGGATGGCTGGGTTAGACGAGAAGTTAAAATTTTTTGGTGGTGGATGGGTAGATGACTAGGTTTCCTACGCTCACCCTATCCACCATTTTTTATAGGAGATAATATGATAAAGAAAATAAATTTGATAAAAGTGGAAAGTTCAAATATAGACAAGGTTGGCTATGATGAAAATACCTTGTATGTATTATTCAAGAACGGTGGGTTTTACCGATACAAGAATGTTGAGATTGAAAAATATGATAAATTTCTTATTGCTGAATCACAGGGAAAATTCTTGAATACCGAGATAAAGAAGGGTGGATATGAGTTTGAAAGAATATGGGATGATGACCCATTTTATATAGAAAATGTGGAAAGTGAGGATAATAAAAATGAAAAAAATATTTGATATAATGAATACAATATGTTGGATTGTTCTTATGTTGTGTGTTGTGGCTGGATTTTTTACAGTTGCATACAAACATACGATGGAAGTGAGATTTATAAAACAAGTTATTGAACAAATTGAACAAGAACAAGAAATTGATTTTACACAAGATAATAAAAAGAAGGTGAATGTATAATATGAGTTTCTTATTTAACGGATTGAATGATAAATTGCTGGTAAAGAGATTTAAGGAGCAGACATTATTTAACCGATTTCAAGGTATTGATTTTCGGGGTGAAATTGTTCGCCGAATGGAAGCCGCGGGTGTTTATGGCTGTGATGAGCTGATTGACCAATGGATTAACCAGTGGAAATTTGGGGAGAAGGGTGATATAGACTTGAAATTGGATATTTTAGAACGATTGAAAGGATAATAACATGACATTTGCACCATCTACAATATATAGAGATTTGATAAGAATGGTACATCCAGACCTTCATCCAGAAATGAAGGAGGCGGTTGTTCGTTCTCAGCAAGTTAATGCTGTCAAGGGTGACATACGTTCATTGAGGCGGTTGGCTATAAATTGGGGGTTTATCAAACCTACGGCTAACGATGATGAGATTAGACCCATTCATATTTGGGAGAATGTTAGGACACCATTTACAAGACGAAACAATCTTCTGTTAAATGTTGGTGAGGGTGTAAATATTATTCATGGTGTATTTGCTGGTTGTAAAGGTGTTATTGTTGAGATAACACCTATACGACAGGGTAAATATCATGGATATAAGAAATATACATTATATGTTTTAGATAAAAGGATGTTTACAAACATAACACTTAGGGACTATGATGTAATACAGAGTTATTTTTCAAAGATAATAATAGGTCAGATAACAAGTGCTACGGCAATAACTAAGTGGAAAGAATATAAGATTGAAAAAGGACTTGTTAGGGTTAGAAATATTCAAGAATTGAAATTAACCTCCAATAGAGACTATTCAAAATTGAATATAAAAATTCGTATAAGTCTTTCTGGTAGAGTCACGATACATAAGGTGTTGAGAACAACACAAAAATGTGTTATAATTGATTATTATGGAACGGAGAAAACCGTTAGGGTGAAGAATATAATAGGGAGAATATAAATATGAGAAAATGTTTTAAG
>CAZGDK010000036.1:0-26640 GCA_964525155.1 uncultured Smithella sp.
AAAATCATGGAAAAGATGGCGCGGCCTTGAGTGGCGGAGCGCAGATCCGTGGAATAACCGAACATGGCTTTGAGCGGCACTTTGGCTTTGATTTCAGAAACCGGGCCTTTGGGATTGACGGCCTGAATTTCTCCTTTACGCGCATTGATGTCGCCGATGACGTCGCCCATAAACTCGCTGGGCGTGATGATGTCCACCATCATGATGGGTTCGAGCATGGCGGGCTCGGCCGACTGGCAGCCGTCGCGAAACGCGGTGGAGGCGGCAATCTTGTAACCCTGCGCGGAGGATTCGCCGTCCCGGTAAGCTCCACCCGTTACTTTGACGCCGACGTCAATCACCGGATAACTTCCCAGCACGCCGCTCATCATCGCTTCGCGAATGCCTTCTTCAATGGCTTCATGGAATTCAACAGGGATGACATCTCCGGCAACCGCCAGAACAATGTCATTGCCCGAGTCGCGCTTGCGCGGCGTCAGTTCGAGCTTGACCTGGCCAAAATGTTTCTTATCGCCCAGTTCTTTTTCAAAGACGCCTTCGATCTCAATATGCTTTGAAATCGTTTCACGATACACGACGCGTGGACGGCCGACATTGACCTGGGCGTTGAATTCGCGCTTGAGGCGGTCCACGATTATTTCCAGATGCAGTTCACCCATTCCGGAAATGACGGTCTGCGCGGTTTCATCTTCATATTTCACGCGTAGCGTCGGATCTTCATCGGACAGCTTAATCAGCGCGGCGGCCAGTTTTTCCTGATCGGCGGGCGTTTTGGCTTCAATGGCTTCGCTGATCACCGGCTCATAAAACTCAATCTGCTCGAGTGTGATCGGATGCGCTTCATCGCACAGCGTATCGCCGGTAGTCGTCTCTTTCAACCCCAGCACGGCCACCAGTTCGCCGGCCGAGGCCTTGTCGATGCGCTCGCGCTTGTTGGAATGCATGCGCAAAAGCCTGGCGATTTTTTCTTTTTTCTTTTTGACGGCGTTATAGACTTCGCCGTTTGCAACGACCTGGCCGGAGTAAATGCGCAGGTACGTGAGTTTGCGGCCTTCATCCATCTGGATTTTAAAGGCCAGAGCGGCAAAGGGCTCTTTATCCGAGCTGTGCCGGATTTCCTCTTCTTTGGTTTTCGGGCTTATGCCTTTGACGGGCGGGATGTCTTCCGGAGAGGGCAGATAATTGACGACGCCGTCGAGCACCGGCTGAATGCCTTTGTTGCGAAGCGCGGCGCCGCAAAGCACCGGCACAATTTTCAGCGCAATGGTCGACTTACGCAAGGCCGCGTTAATATCCGCAACGGCTATTTCCTCGCCCCCCAGATATTTTTCCGCCAATTCATCGTCGCAGTCCGCCAGGGTCTCAATCATCTTTTCCCGTTCATGCGCCGCTTCTTCGGCAAATTCACCGGGAATGTCCTCTGTCTTATATTCCGCGCCCTGAGTGGATTCATCCCAGATCAGCATCTTCCGGTTGATCAAATCAATGACGCCGCGAAACGTATCTTCTCTGCCGACGGGTATCTGAATGGCCACGGGCGTGGAATGAAATCGCTCGCGCATCATGTCGATGACGCGGAAAAAGTCCGCGCCGATGCGGTCCATCTTGTTGACAAAAGCGATTTTGGGAACGCCGTATTTATCGGCTTGATGCCAGACGGTTTCCGACTGCGGCTCGACGCCGGCCACCGCGCAAAAGACGACCACCGCGCCGTCGAGCACGCGCAGGGACCGCTCCACTTCAATGGTGAAATCCACATGGCCGGGCGTATCGATGATATGAACTTCATGATTTTTCCAGGTGCAGGTGGTGACGGCGGACGTAATGGTAATGCCGCGCTCCTGTTCCTGGGGCATCCAGTCCATGACCGCTTCACCGTCGTGGACCTCGCCCATTTTGTAAGACTTGCCGGTATAATAAAGAATGCGCTCGCTGACGGTGGTTTTGCCCGCGTCAATGTGAGCCACAATGCCGATGTTGCGCGTCCGCGCTATTTTGGATTTGGGCGCCATAAACGTCTCAGTTCGACTCCGTTTTAATCGGCGCAAACAGATCGCGATCAGCCTCAAAGACTTTGGCGGTTGAAATATGCCCCTTGATGGACGGCACTTCTTTTCCCTCGACCAGAATCTTCACGCCTCGAACAGCTGGAATGCTTGCCGCCAGTGAATTGGTCAGAGAATAAATGGTCGCCATTTCGGCCGCGGAACCACCCGGATGAAGCTTCGTTAAATTGGCGCTGAAATTGACATACGCAATGCCGTCTTTATCGACTTTAATATCGAGAAGCTTCACATTGGGGGGAAATGTATTGACATGTCCTGTGACTTTAGAGCCATCCAGCAAAGCCTTGACGATTTCCCTGGCCTGCTGTGCAGGATCTTCGTCTTTATAAAGATATCTGATTTCACCGACCAGAAGACGTTCCTGAGAATCTGAAAAATAAACATTAAAGGGCTTTTTTTCCTTCTTCTTCATCGCTTCCACATCGACAGGCGGAAACAGGGCGCTAAATAACATAACAAAAAAGATACCCAGCACGATAACGACACCGGCAATGATGGCGGCCAGGTAGACGATCCGGGTTGATTTTTTCTTTTGCCGGTCTTTGAAATCTTCAGACCGGCGCTGCTTTTTTGTGGACATATTTTTTCAATGACTCCTATAGGCAAAAAACTGCGCCAATCTAGGGTATTTTTTTCCGACTGTCAAGCACAACCAACAAGCTTACGGCAAAGAATTGCCCATCCTAATAACATAAAAATATCCATTAAATAAATCAGCCCGCCGGATGCCGCGCGGGCTGATAAATCTTACCTTTTGATTGAAACGGCCGATTAATAATTTTCGGCAAGAACTTCATAATACGACTGCGGGTGACGGCAGGCAGGGCATTCTTTGGGAGCTTCGTCCCCTTCAAACACATAACCGCAATTGATGCAGTGCCATTTTGTCGCCGCTTTCTTCTTGAAGAACTCGCCTTTTACGATATTATCAACCAGCTTGCGATAGCGCTGTTCATGGAACATCTCAACTTTGGCAATCTGCTCGAAGGAACGGGCCACTTCCGGAAATCCTTCTTCTTTGGCCACTTTGGCCGCTTCCGCATAGAGAACCGTCCATTCCATATTTTCTCCGGCCGCCGCCGCTTCCAGATTGCTTTTGGTATCGCCGATGACACCGGCCGGGAAAGAAGCCGTGATTTCGACTTCACCGCCTTCAAGATACTTGAAAAACACTTTGGCGTGTTCCTTTTCATTATCGGCCGTTTCCAGGAAGAAACGGGATATCTGTTCGTAGCCTTCTTTTTTGGCCGCGCTTGCAAAAAACGTGTAGCGGTTTCTGGCCTGCGATTCACCCGCAAAAGCCGCCAAAAGATTTTTTTCCGTTCTGGTCCCCTTAATTGATTTTGCCATCTTTTCATCTCCTTTCATTTTGTTTAATCACGCGCAGATTATTTTAAATCTTTACCAATTGCAAAGGCTTTTCCCAACACAGGGCCGACCGCGTGATAGTTGCGATTTTCCGGCGCATAAATCACAGGACTTACCTTACTGACCGTAAATTTAATAACCACCCTGTAGAAGTCAAATTTATTTGAAAAAATTGTTAATTTTTAATTCGGATTGTAGTATGAACGTTCCAGGATGTTGATCAGGATAGGTTTTGTCCAAACAAATATAAGCTGAACCAAAAAACCCTAAGGAGGTTGCACCAGATATGTCGACCATCATGCCGGAAGGCGAAAATATTCAAAAAGCGATCAAATGGATTTCCAGCAATATCGAGGACGGCGGTTCCCAGCCGATACACATGCTGATTGAAAAGGCCGTTTTCAAATTTGACTTGTCACCCAAAGACACTGAATTCCTGATGGGTTTCTTCAAAAATCGCAATAAAGCATAATTGACTTCAATTCCCATCCTGACGGCCGGGACAGGGCATTGTCCCGCGCCCGTCAGGGCTTAAAACCACTGATATCGACCAACTCAAGTCTGTCCGGCTTCCAGCAAGGTTGATTGTCTTTGTCCACAAGCCTTGCCCTCACCCCTTCAATGTAATCCGGATGCCGCGTGATGTATTTTGCGGCTTTGAGCTCCACGGCAAAAACTTCGGATATCGGCTTGCCTTCATTGTGACGCATCAGCTTCAACGCCATCACGAGCGCCGTGGGCGATCGTTCGGCGATATGCGCAAATACCTCGCCGCAGCGCTCTTCCTGCTCGTGGCACTGATTGAGCGATGAAAGAATCTCGCTGATGTCCGTTTTGCCTGCAAAGTATCTTTCAACCCAGGCGTCCATATCGCGCTGATCGGGAATATTAAAATCCAGAAGAGGCGCGATGCGCTCCAGAAGATTTTTTTCCAGAGACGGCCTGTCTGCGTCCTGTTTCAAATCCAGACGTTCGAGCATGTCAATCAACGCGTCGACATTCGCCGAGGCCATGTAATGCGAGGCAAATCCCAGGCGCACGCATTCGACGCCATGCATGTCGTACCCTGTCAAACCCAGATATTCCGGGTACCCTTTGGGGCATCGATCAAACATCCATCCGGTGCATCCGACATCCGGGAAAAAGCCGATGCGTGTTTCCGGCATGGCCATGCGCGTCCTTTCCGTCGCAATGCGGATGCCGGCGCCCGCGGTAATGCCCAGGCCCCCGCCCATGGTAATGCCGTCGGCAATCACGATCACCGGTTTGGGGAAAAGATGCAGGCGCAAATCAAGCCCGTATTCCTTACGGAAGAAAGAATCCACCTTCTCAAATTTTTTTTGCGCGCCCAGGCGGGCGAGCGTTTTCATATCCCCGCCGGCGCAAAAGCCCCTGGGAGATGTGCTGTAAAAAAGTACAAACCGGCAATCGGGGTCTTTCTTAGCCCGATCCAGAAGAGCATCAATATCGTCGAGCATCGCTTCGCTCAAGCTGTTGATTGCTTCAGGCCGGTTCAAGATGATGGACAAACCTGATTTTGCCTTGCGCAATAATACATGCTGACGTGAACTCATTTCTTTCTTCCTTTTTCCGCAAAGTGTTTGCTTCCGGACGGCTTGTTATTATATAATGCCGCGCATTACAAGCACTACGCAAAAGAATTTGCCCATAACAAAAATGACGGAAGGAGAACAACATGAAGAAACTGATTGCAGCTTTACTTTTGATCTCATTGTGCGCCGGCGGCGCCGTTTTTACAGCCTATGGCGAAAACGGCAAAAACCAGGTTCCCGCAGCCAAAGAAACAGCGGGCTTTGAGATCGAGCGTCTGGTCGTGGCAACCGGTGTGGACAACCGCATCCCTGTGGGCATCGCGGAAACATTTCCCGCATCGACGCCCAAAGTCATTTGCTTTCTGGACGCAAAAAATATTGCCGCAGACACGGATGTCACTTTTGTCTGGATTTTAAACGGAAAGGAAATTCTAAAAACCAACCTGAAAATCAAGGCCGGCCCCAAATGGAGAACAAGGGCGGACAAAAACCTGCACAACCAGAAAGGCGAATGGAAAGTTGAATTGCGCGACGCCTCGGGCGCGATGCTCAAGGATGTTTCGTTTCAAGTGGAGTAAATAGAATTGTCCCCTCCCGTCTCGCATGAAGCGGGAGGGGACATGTGACACAGGTTATTTCTTTTGCAGCAAATCGCGAATTTCCGTGAGCAGTTCCTGATCTTTTGTCGGAGGCGCGGGAGCCGTCGCCTCCTCTTCCTTTTTCTTCATGATCATTCCCAGAAATTTTACGATGAAAATATACAGGGCCAGCGCCACAAGCAGAAAATTGACGATTTCTCCAATGAACAGGCCATAGGGAATTTCCTTGCCGTTGGCCACCCACTTCCAGGCCAGATAGCCCTGTTCACCGGGCATGATGACACTGATAAGCGGCATGATGATGTGTTTGACCAGAGAGTCGACAATCTTGCCGAACGCCGCGCCGATGATCACGCCGATGGCCAGGTCAATGACATTGCCCTTCAAAGCGAAATTTTTGAACTCTTCCAGTAAAGATGATACTTTTTGCGTCGATACCATATCAAGTTCTCCTTTCTTGAAAAATTACTGCATTTTTGACATTTCTTCGTATATTTTTAATTCAATGATGTTGAAAAAAGTATTATACTGCTCTTTCTGGAGCAGGCGGCGCATTTCCCACCCATTATCCGTCTTTTTCTCCGTTGTAACGGCCAGCGTCACTTCACATTCCCGCCAGTTGAGCCTCTTGACCCGCGCGCTGGTCTTCGTCCGCCAGTCGCCGGATTCCACAAAATCCGAATCGACCCGGCTTTCCTGATAATCAATCACTACATCCCTGCCGATGTCTTTTTCCTTCAACACCCTGGCGATAGCCCTGAGAACATACTTTTCTTTCGCCTCGTAAGTCCGCGTATGCTCGTCCGGCCTTGTGATCTTGACCGTTCCGAACTGATTCGCACATGCTCCAGGAATAACAAAAAGAAGCAATGACACAAACAGAAGTATCGCTTTTTTCTTCAAAACAGGCCCTCCCCGATCAAACCGGAAAGTTATCGGCTGCTGCCGTTAACCCACCAGTCGCTTTTGTCTTTAAACCACCAGTTGGATGAATCCGTTTGCAGAATCTGGTCCGCCAGCGCCTTGCCTTCGTCCGTGGAAAGACGCTGCAGAGCGTAAGAAATCCATTCCGCTGAATATTTGTTGCCCAGATCACCGTATTCCTTGAGTTGCAGGATCAACGCCAGCTGATCGGCGTCGCGGACGGCGCGGGCTTCCGGCGTTTCCTTCGCGTTGAACTCGTCAATGGACGCTTTCATGTCCTCTCCGAAGAAAAGCCCTTCCGTCAGTTCACGAACGGCTTTTTCTTCATCAACCGCCACATATTTCTTATTGACGTAATTCATATCGCCGGTGCGCGCTTCCGGCAGATCATGAAGGATGCACATTTTCAAAACGCGCAGTTCATCGAGGGCGGGATTCAGTTTGCAAAGCGCATAACCGACAAACGCCGTCCGGAGAATATGCTCCGCCACGGATTCTTTTCCACTGCCCAGAAACTGATAGCCGCTGCGCGGCGTTTTGCACAGCATGCCCACTTCGAACAACAAATCGGCAATATTTTTCATCTCAGCTCTTTTTCAACACTTTAATCCGGTTGGCCATCATCTCCGATATTTTCCGGATCTGTAATTGCAGGGACGCAATGCTGTCGGGTCTGGCGCTTTCCACCCGATCGATCTGCCCCTTCCAGTGTTCCAGAAGAGCAATTTCATTTTCCTTCAATTTCTTTTCAAACCGTTCCTGATATTCCTTGATAAATGCGGCGGATGAATCCCCTGCTGCCATACGTCATTCTCCTTTGGGCAAGATTGCGGGCATTATATCATTCGCCCCCAAACATGCAACCTGCAATTTATTGACAAAATGATAATTTGACAGCCTGTGGCAAATACTATAAAGAATGCGCCACTAAAATATTAAAGATGGTGCAATAACATATGGGCTGCAAACCAAATCCTGAAGATATCGCCGGCGGACAAGCCATTCTCGAAGGCGTCATGATGCGTCATGGCAATAAAATCGCCTCGGCGGTTCGAAAACCGGACAGAGAAATCATCATTCAGGAACGCGACTACGTTCCTCTAACCAAGCGTTACAAGCCTTTGGGATGGATGTTCATCCGGGGCACCATCAGCTTGTTTGAAATGATGATCATCGGTATTAAATGCCTGATGTTTTCCGCTGAAGTCGCCCTTTCTGAGGAAGAAAAAAAGCCTTCGGGCTGGGAATTTTACGTTTCGTTTGCCGTAAGCTTCGCCATCGCCATTTTTTTCTTTATTGTTGTGCCGGCATTTTTTTTCACCAAGCTCAAATTTTACGTCGACAATCTGTTTTTGCTAAACATCCTGGAAGGCTGCGTCCGTCTGGGCATGTTCCTTGCGTTTCTTTCCGCCACGCTTTTGATGAACGACATGCGCCGCGTCTATATGTATCACGGCGCCGAACACAAAACCGTTTTCGCCTGGGAAGACGGCCAGGACCTGACCGTGGAAAATGTAAAAAAATATTCCACCCGCCATCCGCGCTGCGGAACCAGTTTTATTCTTTTCGTCATGATTGTTTCGATCCTGGTTTTTTCGCTTCTGGGCCGCCCCGACTTTCTGCATCGGATTCTCTACAAGCTTCTTTTGATGCCGGTGATCGCGGGCATCTCCTACGAAGCCATCCGTTTTACGGGGAAGTACAGCCGGTTCAAACTGGTGCGGGCTTTAAGCTGGCCGGGTCTGATGCTGCAACACATCACCACCCGCGAACCGGATGACGCTCAGATTGAAGTGGCGATCGCCGCCATGAAAAAAGTCATCTGAACTCCCTCTCCAAATCAAAGTTTCGCCTTTGCCGGCGGGTTCGTCCGCCGTCTCAACGTATATTAAAAACCCGCGGGCATTGACTTTTCAGAGCAGTTAAAGTAATGAAAACCACTGATATTTTCATAATTGCCGATTTGGAGACTAAACGGATGATGAGGAAAAAAATATGGTCTGTTTTAATCCTGACGCTTTTTGCCACGGCGCTCCCGGCCGCGCAGGGTCTTGCGGTTCAGGAAGACACGGCTCAGCTGACTTTCACCAAAACCGCCATCGCCAAAAAGCCGCTCCATACATACACCGTGCAAAAAGGTGACATCCTGTCCGCGATCATCCGCAACATCCCCGGAATTACGGAAAAAGAAATTCCCTTTTATTACCAGATGATCAAGGAACTCAATCCCGACATCGAAAACTTCAACAAAATACAAGAGGGGCAGGAAATTGTTCTGCCCGGCAAACCACAAAAAGCCCCGGCCCCTTCAGCGGGCGCAGGCAACCAGGCACAAGCAACAACCGGCGCTCAAACCTATCAGGTCAAAAAAGGGGATACGCTCATTCACATTGTTCACCGTGAACTGCTCATTCCGTCCAAAACCCAGCAAGCCATGCTTCAGATTAAGGCGATGAACCCTTCTCTTAGAAACGCCAACAAAATCTATGCCGGACAGATCATCCGCCTGCCGAAAGGCAAGTTCGCCCTGACGACCGCGGTGGGCAAAGAAGGAGAAAAACAGGCGACGCCGATCAAAATCGTCGGAGAACCCGTCGATGTGCTTGCTGTTACGGAAGAACGAACCGTGGACGAAAAACAACTTGAGGGAAAAGATGCCGTCATTCTACCCCCGACTCAGCGCCTGGCCGTCATCAAACACATCCTTTCGCAAATGAACGGTTCCATGCTGACCTCCGGCAATTACTATGTGCCTGTCTCCGAAACGGAGCAGCTGACCATCGACTGTTCACTCATCCCCGTGGTGGAACTCGACGGGCAAACCATCTTTCTCGATCAGGGGGACCGCTCCTCGTCTGAATTGAAAAAGATGATCGGTAAACGCTGGAGCAACCATCACATCATTCATGTTGATTCCAGAGATGACATGGTTGTCGTTCTGAAAAAAATCATAAAGAACACGAATAATTACGAAATTTCAAAAGCGCAAAAATCGCTTAGCGTGGGATCTCACCCCGCGCTGGACATAGACGTGGACTGGATGATCGCCCCCAAATGCGCAAAGCCCGGCGTATCGACCATTTCGGGCCTCCGGTTCGTTCATGAACCAAACTCTCTTTTGCCCCGCGCCGTCATCAATTACGCCCGCAAGCATTCCGTGTTCATCACGGAAATTTCTCCGGAAAAGGGCCTTGCCGGAAAACCCGAGGAAATCTATTCCCTGCCGCCAATCACAACGCTGCCCGCCACATCATCCAAAGATTTAGCGCTGGCCTTGCTTTCCTATCTCAACGTTCCTGCGCAAAAAGACGTCGACATCAGGGTTTTTAACATTGAAAAAGACGGCTTTAATCTTTCGATCAAGGCGGATATCGTTGTTGAACGAGACGGGAAAAAGCATCTGATTTTTTCGCGCAGCCTTTCGCCCCAGTTTGTGAATATTCTTGTAAAGTCGGGAAACGAACTGATTTATGTTGCCGATTCGGATCCCCCCGCCAAAACCATGGAAACCATCCTGCGGGCGCTTCGTTTCGTGACCGTCTCCGGTTATTTTTCGTTCTCCGGACTGGACAAGAATCAACCGCCATACAGTTTCGGCTTTAAAGGCATCAAGATCAAAACCGATAAGGACACCTACGCCGTGGATTTCAGTTTCAGCGAAGATCTGCGCGGCTTGATGCAGGAAGCCTGGTCGGCCAATATGATCCGGTATTAATCATGGTCAAAGCGTTGGCTCTTATGTCCGGCGGGCTGGACGGCATTTTAGCCGTAAGGCTTGCGCAAAAACAAAATATTGACGTCACCGGCCTGACATTTACCACGCCTTTTTTCAGCGCGGCCAAAGCCCGGGCGGCAGCTTTGCAGATCAACCTTCCCCTGATCGTTACCGACATTACCGTAGAACATTTGCAAATGCTCAAGTCGCCGCGTTACGGTTTCGGCAAGAACATGAATCCCTGCATTGACTGCCACACGCTCATGCTGAAAATTGCGGGACGCAAAATGGAAGAAACAGGCGCGGATTTTCTGATCACCGGCGAGGTGATGGGACAGCGACCGATGTCGCAGACCAAACAATCTCTTTACATCGTTGCGAAAAATTCCGGCTACGCCGACTTTATTCTGCGGCCGCTATCCGCTTTGCTTCTGGATCCGATTAAAGCGGAACGGGAAGGAATAATTGACCGGACCCGGCTTCTGGGGATTTCCGGACGCGGACGCAAGGATCAGATGCGTCTGGCCGAAGAATTCGGTATTCGGGATTATCCGCCGCCCGGCGGCGGCTGCCTGCTGACCGATCCGATGTTCGCCCGCCGTCTCAAAGACATGATGGAACGGGGCGAAGACCGGCAAATCCGTGACTATGATCTTTTAAGATATGGACGGCACTTCCGCGCTGAAGACGGGCAGAAAATTATTGTCGGCCGCAACAGCAACGACAATGACGCTCTGCGCCGTCTGACCCTTGATGAGGATATGATCTTCAACATGGCGAGGCATCCCGGCCCGTATGTTCTAATTCCTTACGGCAATGAATCGGCCAAAGCTTTTGCCGCCACGCTTTGCGTCCGCTATTCCGATGCCCCCAAAGACGAAGAAGCGGATGTGGTGGTGAGCCGCAAAGGCATCTCCACCGTCGTCAAAAGCATGGCCGCTTCGAAAGAAGAATGCGAAAGCCGGATTATTTAGCGCGTTTTTTTCTTCCTGCCGTGTGCTGCGGGCGCAATAGATCGTAAACGGTTTTTACCGGATTGAAAACAGTAATGGGCAGCTCAACAAAAACCGTGTTCCAGCGCGCCATGCTCCCGTTCCAGAGCCCGGGCAGCTCCTGCGCCAGAAGCTTTCGTCCCTTGTCTGTTTTGGAGCTGATGAGATAGGCCTCCGGATCCACAAATTTTTTCAAATCGAACGGCTCACCCGCATAATTTTTAATACAGCAGACCATATCCACGGGATTGAAATACGCCGCGTGCCGCCAGATGGCCTGCTGGCTTGAATCCTTCATATTCACATGCGCGGACTCGACAATCTGGAGGGTTTGCGTACCATCTTGTTCATCCACCCAGAATGGCCCTCCGCCCGGCTCACCTTCGTTTCGCACCATGCCGCAAACGCGCAGCGGACGATTCAAAACCGAGATCAGCTTTTTCTTCTTCTGAGCGGGCGTCATCCGCTCGAACTCCGGCGCGAAAACACAATTGAGCGATTCGCGGCAAAACTGCGCACAGACGTCTATCGTTTCGGCAGCCACCCCGGTTTTTTCCAGCTCCCGCAGCACGGCGAAAACCGATTGTTGAAGGGACAGCGCCAATCCGCCCAGCATTTTTTTATACGGCAGAATCTTTTTCAGAAGATTATCCGGCACGACATTATCGATGTTTTTTACAAAAATGAAATCGGCGTCAAGCGCGCCGAGATTTTGCAGAAGCGCGCCGTGACCGCCGGGCCGGAAGACCAGGCGTCCATCACCATTGCGGAAAGGCGTTAAGTCTTCATTGACCGCGATGATATTTGTGGATGGCGACTGAACCGAATGATCCACTTTTACCCGGATTTGAAAACGGTCTTCATACTTTTTCCGGACGTCCCGAATTTTGGCCTTCACTTTTTGAATATGCTCTTCCGAGAGTGTTACATGCAAATGACAGCGCCCGCGCGTATCGCGGATAAAACTTGCCGCCTCAACCAGATGCTCCTCGATGGCCGTCCGCATTTCGCCTTCGGGATAGGCGTGAAAGTGAATCATCGCTTTGGGAAGCCACCCGTAATGAAGCCCCTCTTCAGTCAAGATATGCGCAAGCAGGCCTGATATATTTTTTTGTTTCAGATGGCGCCCGGCCGCAGTATGCTGCTCGATGAGCGATATAAAAGGCATTTTTTTTAAATCGCGATGAAAGGAGTGGTCGGCGGCCCTGTCGCCAAAACTTCCTTTTTCCGAAGCGGCAAACCATTGGGCAAACATGCGGCTTGCCGCTCCCGAGGCAGGCACAAATTTCAACAGCTTGCGCCTAGCGGCTTCTGACTCATACAGTAAAACGATTTTTTTTCTTTGCTCCGGCGTCACAGACATTATGCCGTCGCCAAGCGTGCACGGCCGGTTGAGTTTCAAATGGCTGGGCCCTTTGGCATAAACCGCCAGCTGTTTTTCCACATCCCGCAGGGAAAGCCCCAGCGCCCTGATCTGCTTTAAATCCTCACGAGTGAAAATATTGTCGTTTTTCATATTCATCCCATTGCCACTTTTTACTTTACAAAGGTATCATAGATGCCCACCGCCATGATGAAAACGATCAGCACGGGAACAACATAACGGATCAAAAGCAGCCACCATTGCCCTACCGTAATGGACTTGTGACCTTTATTCGCTTCATGAATGGCGTGTTTAATCCCCCAGATGTAGCCGGTAAAGATTGATGCCATCAGTCCTCCCAGAGGCAGAAAGATACTGTTGGCAAACCAGTCGTAGGTGTCCAGCAAATCAGTCTTTAAACCGGGAAATGTGACCTCTTTGAGCACGCTGTACCCCAGGGTCGCCGGAAGACCGACCACAAAAATGACGATTCCCATGTAAACCGCGGCTTTTTTTCTGTCCCAGCCCTTTTCATCGATCAGCCAGGCCGTGACCACTTCCAGCAGGGAAATCGCGGATGTGAGCGCAGCAATGAAGAGTAAGAAGAAAAAGAGAACGCCGAAAACTCCGCCCAGCGGCATCTGTGCAAAAACGGCGGGCAGGGTTATAAACGCAAGCCCAGGTCCCGCGCCCGGTTCGAAACCCAACGCGAAAATCGCGGGGAATAAGGCAAAACCGGCAAGCAGGGCCACAGCCGTGTCAAGCCCGGCCACCCACACGGCATTGGCCGGAATTTCATCCTTATCATTCAGATAGCTTCCATACGTAATCAGGGCGCCCATCCCCAGACTCAAGGAAAAGAATGCCTGCGCCAGGGCGGCCAGGAGCGTCCGGCCCGTCACCTTGCTGAAATCCGGATTCAGATAATATCGAAGCCCCTCTTCCGCGCCGGGCAGTGTAACGGATCTGACGATCAAAATAATCAGCAGCACGAAAAGAATCGGCATCAGGATCGTCGACCATCTCTGGATTCCTTTGACAACGCCTGCGGCAATAATGCTCATGGTGACAAGCATGAACGCAGCCTGCCAGATAATCGGTTCCCAAAGGCTGCTGATATGGCCTTTGAATACACCGGCATGGTCGATCCCCGGAGTGCTTGTAGCGATCACAACCTTGTAGATGTAAGCCATGGACCAGCCGGCAACGACGCCGTAATAGGAAAGAATGATGAAGCCGGTAAAAACGCCGAGCGCCCCCACCAGCCACCAGGGGCTATGCGGAGCAAGAACTTTAAACACCCCAACCGGGTCGCGCTGCGCCGCGCGGCCCAGAACCATTTCATTCACAATCAGGGGATAGCCCAGAAGCAAGACGGCGATCAGGTATATCAGCAGGAAAGCCGCTCCGCCATGCTCGCCTGTCATGTAGGGAAATCGCCAGATATTTCCCAATCCGACGGCAGAGCCTGCCGCGGCAAGAATAAAGCCCGCGCGAGTGCCCCAATGTTCCCGGTCTTTTTTTAAATTATCCATATCCCTTCCTTCTTCATTGAGATTCAACCGATGGGCCAATATTTTTTTGCCGCGAACTATAGGAATTTCCATACGATGTGTCAAGATAAAAACCGGACGCGATTTCAACAACCACTGACACGCAATGCCGGATGACCGGTCACAAAAAAGACATGCTGAAGTGTTCGATAATCTCTATCTCAATATCACCAACCGGTGCAGCGCTGGTTGTGTATTTTGCATCCGAAACGCAAGCGACGGCGTTTACGGTTACAACCTCCGACTTTCCAGTGAACCTTCGGAAGAAGAGATTATTCGCGAGCTTGAAAGCCTTGACCTGTCCCGGTACAAAGAAGCCGTCTTTACCGGCTTTGGCGAGCCCACATGCAGGCTGGACACGTTGCTTGGCATCACCAAATGGCTGCACAATAAAGGCGTTCATGTCCGTCTGGATACCAACGGACACGGACAGCTTTTGAATCCGGGCAGAAACGTTCTGGCGGAATTGAAAAAGGCGGGGCTTGACGCCCTATCCGTAAGCCTTAATGCCGAGTCGGAAGAAAAATACAAAGCTTTATGCCGACCTGTTTTTGAAAAATCCTACCAGGCGTTGCTTGATTTCACGAAGGACGCAGTCAACGCCGGCCTTTCCACACGCATGACCGTAGTCGGAGGGCAGGATATCGACATCAAAGAATGTGAAAGGATCGCCATAAGTCTGGGAGCGTCCTTCAAAATTCGATAAACGGCTTCCTCATTGGAATTGGAAGTTATGTTTATTTAACCGTGGCCGCTTTCTTTTTCGCCGTTTTCTTGGCGGTTTTGGCCGGCGTCTCCCGTTTGGCCTCAGCCTTCACCTGGGCAGGCTCCTCGGCCTTGATTTCCGGCGCTTTGATCAGGCCTATTTCTATCTTGATCTTTTCTAAGGCCTTCAAGGCGTCCACGCGCAGCGGGCTTTGCGGATAGACGTTCAGAAACTCTTCAAACTGCTTGAGAGCCTGTTCATTGTTGCCTTGTCCCTTGGTCTCCACGGCCAGATTGAATTTTTTCAACTCTTCTTCCGTGACGGCCCCGGACTTGTCCTTCCCTTTCCAGTAAATATCACTGTCGGAGTCATTCTTTGCGCCCCTCACCCCGGCTACGGACGTTGTCGTGACATCCGCTTTTTTCGCGGGCGTGATCTTATGCAGCTTCAACCGCAACGTATCCCAGAAGGAGTCTTTTTCCGCACACGGGGCTCCACTGCTTACAAACATAACCGCAAGCAATACGATCAACACTGACCATGTTTTTTTCTTCACAAACAATCTCCTTTCGTTGACGCCATTATTGTCATGTTTCTTTTTTCACATCAATTCCACGGCAAGCGTCCGGTGCTTTTTGGCTATTTCAGCATCTTTCTCAACAGCCTTTTTGAAGACTTGCGCGGCCATCTCCTTCTTGTTGAGCTTGAGATAACACAACGAAAGATTCACCAGAATGTAGGGATCCGAGGGATCAAGCCGGCTGGCCTTTTCATAAGCTTTCCTGGCCTCGTCATACCGCCCCTTTAAATACAGCAGATTTCCGATATTATTTTTGATTTCCGCATTATCAGCCATCAGGCTTTCCGCCTTTTCAAAATAAGACTGGGCTTTTGGCAGATCACCCGCTTCGCCGTAAATGATGCCCAGTTGCAGATACGCATTGGCGTCTTTCGGATCATGAGCCAGCGCCAGATAGTAGCGGTTGCTGGTATGTTTGAGCCAGATCATAGCCAGTTTGTTCATTTCATCATTGTAGCGCTTATCCACTTCGGCTCTTGGCGCGACCGGAACACGCCAGTCGGAATGAGGAAGCGTCGTCGGTTTATACCGGGTCCAGGCGCTTGCCAGATCGGTCATCTCCAGCCCCTTTTTCTTCCACTCGTAATAGGTCTTGCTGCCTTTTTCCCAGGCTTTCATGAAAGAAGACCCGACCAGCGTCAATTCAACCGGCGCCCATATCGTGCCTTCATGAATGGCAAACATGTTATTCATGGTTGTTTCGCCCAGATCACTTGCCTCGCCTACGGCAAACATCATGAACAGATGATCCGGCGTGCCGAGAATCATAGTGCGGATGCCCAGCCCTTCCAGAGCGGCTGCATACAGAACCACCAGGTCGGTGCAGACGCCGGAATTGCGCTTCAGTGTGTCGCGTGGATACTGGACATAATCCACAAAGCTCGTCTTGCCTTCAACAATCTGATAGGGATTGTTGGGGTGCTTGATGTAGGTCATGCCCATCTGTCCCATATAATCGTAAATAGCCCCGGCATAAACCAGCGCGGAGGCAATATCGCCGTATTGCGTCACGACAGCCCGCGTGAATTCCAGAACAACCGGATCTTTGGACGTGACAAAAATCGCGATGCGGTCCTTCTGGGTCCACATCATCCGGTGCTTTTCATACAGTTTCACGGTGTGGCTTTTCGAATATCTGCGCAGTTTCTGATTCACGTAATACGCGGCCGTAAGTTCGGTCTGCACCGGCGTGTCTTCCGTTACTTCGAGGATTTTGTTGTTGAAGACGGCTTTGAAAATAATCTCCCGGCTTTCTCCGGGAAGAAGATTTTTGACCTCGGCTTCCGTCGGAAAGTCCATATACTCCTTGATATGAAACGCCAATTTGAGCGCCGGAATCGGGTCTTGCGTGTTGTTGGTCAGACGGACTTTGCCAATGCCCTCGGTCTCGTATATCTTGTAGGTATTGGAAAAGATGTCGCTCATTTGAAGAATATCAATTTCCAGCGGCGGCTTGACGGCCACAAGCGTCCGGATCGTGACGGCAACGGGATCGCTCTCCAGTCCGTCGATGCTGACCGCGCTTACCTGATAGGTGTACGATACGTCCGATTCCAGACCGCCTTCGGTAAACGTGTTCGTTTTGGGCTGGCCGAGCAGGGGATCTCCGTCGCGATCACGGTAAATTCTGTAATGGTCGATGTGGTCTGTCCGGGTCATGTTCCAGGACAAATTCACGGACCATTCCTGGCTTGCCGCTTTCAGTTCAACCGGAGACGGCGGCGTATATTTCATCGGAACAGCCGGCGTCGACTCCGCGGACATGTTCTCACGGCCGGAATCACTTCGCGCGCTGACCCGGTAAAAATATTTTTTATCGGGAAGAACCGTGTTGTCGCGAAAATGATTTTTCCCGGTTGCGCCCACTTCCCGGAATAGGGGCTCTCCCTCCTGACGGCGAAACACCCTGTATGTTTCGATAAAAGACTCCTGAGAAGGATTCCAGGTGACATCAACGGCCCTCATATCCGGTTTGACGGCAAGGCCGTCAGGCGCCGAGGGCGTATAGCGTACGCTGAAGGTCTGGATACGCGCAGCCGCCGGATCGGACACCACAAACCGGGCATGGTCAAGAACCGCCAACGCCGCGGGTTTTTGGAAATCTCCTTTTGCATTTCCCCTGGCGCCGATCTCGCGCAGAAATGCTCCGGTCAGCGTAAAGACTTTAATGCTTCTGGTTCCGGCGTCGAGCACCATCAACTCCGAGCCGTCCACCGCAAGGCCGACGGGAACGTCGAAGTTATACCCCTGTGCAGAATCGCTTCCAATTTCCCGCAGCGCCTTTCCATCGGACGTCAGGCTGACGACTTTCTTTTGTTCTTCACAAAGCACATAAAGATTCCCATTTGCATCCTGGGAAAGAGCAACGGGATGCTCCAGAGGGCGCTCATCCGCCGCTTTCGTGAAGGCATTGAGAAAAACACCTTCGCTGCTGAAAACCTGAACGCGATGATTGTTCCTGTCGGCGACAAAAATCCGACCGTCCGTGCCGATCAGCACATCCGCCGGCCTGGAAAAATAGCCTTCCCGGCGGCCCGACGCGCCGACGCTGATCAGGACACGGCCATCGGAATCCAGTTTCAGAATCCGGCTTTCCTTGCGATCGATCACCCACGGAAATCCTTTCGGATCAACCGCCACGGCAACAGGCGCCACGCCCGCCGCCCCGATTGTTTTTTCAACGACGCCCTTGCTTATCACCAAAAGCGCTTCCTGTTCATCATCCACGGCGAAGATCCGCCGGGTCAACCTGTCCCAGGCCAGCTTCCCCGCCTTTACGGGAAGATCGCTCTCCCATCGGACGGACGTGGGCGGTGAAATGCGGATCGGCAGATCGCTTTCCGCGCCTTTCCCGTTGGAAATGATCTGGACGGCCCCCCGGCTGCGATCAACAGCATAAACCTTTCCCTGTCCGTCCGCCGCAATGCCATAAAGCTCCTGAAACTGAACCTTTCCCTGGCCCATGGTCCCGAATGAATACAGCTTATCTCCGGCAGTATTGTATTTCGTAATGTTATAATTTTCCGCATCGGTCACCAGCAGGCCGTCATCGGTCATCGCCAGCGCGCGAGGTTTGACGGGGCCTGTAAGTTTGCCCGCAAAACTTCCATCCTGTTTGTAGATTTTAACCTGACGGGAAGCACCGTCGACGGCGTAGATCATGGCTCGGGAATCAACGGCGACGGCAATCGGGTTTTTGAGCGTTGCCTCCTGATCCCCCGTGTTACCGATCGATCGCAGGAAAACACCATTTGAACCGAATACCTGAATCCGGTCATTGTCGGTATCCGCCACATAGATAATCCCCTGATATACGAAAATGCCTTCCGGATTTCTGAACTGTTTGACGGCGGAGCCGCTTTCTCCGAAACTGTCGCGATATTTTCCGTCTTTGGAAAAAATAATGATCTTGTCTTGTGATGTATCGCACACATACAGATCGCCTTCATAAAAGGCGATGCCGGCGGGTTTTTTCAGATAGGAGCCGCCGGTCGAATCCTGTCCGCCGATGGTCAGAATATTTTTTCCTTCCCGGTCATAAACGTATATAAAACCGTCTCCTCCGGGCAAATAGGAGCTTCCCTTCCGGCCGGTGACATACACCAGGCCGTCCGGCCCCGCGGCGACATAAAACGGATTTTCGGCTTTAATTTCAGAGACAAAACGGACTTCATGCGCGGCCTCAGCCGTCATGGCCAAAACCAAAAATAAAAGCACTGCGCATAAACGGATTCTCCGCATTCGCTTCTCCGATAAATTTCTGATTATATTTGGCAACTTACCAAAGGCACACAAGGTGTTTTTCCCGGCTTTTCTTCCTTATTATTCCTGAGTGTTTATTCGGCATTTCAGGCCAACTTCTTTAATTGCCCGGCCTCGGATGCGGGATCGATCATGATCTCAATATCCAAGGAATATTTTGATTTGCTTAATCTCTTCCATGAGCTTTTCAAAGCCGGGAATCGTCAAGGATTGCGGGCCGTCGGAAAGCGCCTTTTCCGGTTCGGGATGGACTTCGACCATAATGCCGTTGGCGCCCGCCATCAGGGCCGCTTTCGCCATCGGCGGCACCAGGCTGCGCTTGCCGGTGGCATGAGACGGGTCCACAACTACGGGCAGATGGGACAACTCATGAATGATGCAAACGACGGAGAGGTCAAGAGTGTTGCGGGTAGACGTTTCAAAGGTGCGGATGCCGCGTTCGCAGAGAATGACATGAGGATTGCCTTCGGCCAGGATATACTCGGCCGCCGCCAGAAATTCCTCGATGGTGGCGCTCAGCCCGCGTTTAAGAAAAACAGGTTTCCGGATGCGCCCCACTTCCCGCAGAAGATCAAAATTCTGCATATTGCGGGCGCCCACCTGAAGAACATCCACATACCGGGCCACAAGCTCGACATTTTCCGTGGCCATGACTTCGGAAACGATCGGGAGGCCGGTTTCTTCTTTAGCCAGCGCCAGAAGCTTCAGGCCTTCCTCTTTTAATCCCTGGAAGGTATAGGGGCCGGTCCGGGGCTTGAACGCCCCGCCCCGGATCATTTCCGCGCCCGCGGCCTTGACGGCTCTTGCCGTTTTGAGAATCTGCTCTTCACTTTCCACCGCGCAGGGGCCGGCAATGGTGACAGGCGGCCTGCCTTCTCCGATTTCCACGCCGCCGATTTTGATCACAGTCGGCCGCGGATGAAAATCGCGCGACACCATTTTGTAAGGTTTGGAGACATGAATGACGTCTTTCACGCCGGGAAGATCGCGGATCGACAGGTCATCCACATATCCCTTGTTGCCCAGAACGCCGATGGCCGTCCGTTCGCTTCCGGGAATGGACGACGCCATAAACCCCAATTTTTCGACCGCCTTCATTATGGCGCCGATTTGTTTTTGCGTGGCATTGCGATGCATGACGATCAACATGACTTCATTCTCCTGTGCTGTTTATCGTGTTTGAAAACATGGCGGTCATGATGTCATAAAAGATTTTTCAAATCAATATCAACCTTAGGCCTTACCCTTCATTGACAATTGTTTTTCTTTTTGCCTATAATCCGCCACGGAAAGCGCGTCAAAGGACATCAAGGATATCCAACCCGATACAGCGCATCCGAAACGAATACCGAAAACGGAAAACAAATAACCCATCGTAATATTTTTTCAAAAAGGAGGATGTATTTTGAAGAAGTTCGTTGAAGGCGCTTTGATTTTTAGTCTTGTCATTATTTTTTGCGTCGCCCATGCGTCGACTGGCCTGGCGCAAAGCAAGACGCCGCAAACTCAGGCCCAGATGATTATTGAGGCCATCCGCATTGCCGAACCTCTGTCGTTCTGCAACGAACCGGTTCCACTTTCCGATCCCGATGTCCGCGAAAGGCTGGAGCGGGAACTGCTGATTTCGCTGGACAATTCTGATGATATTATCCTGTGGATCAAACGCGCCAACCGTTATTTTCCCCATATTGAAAAAGCGCTCAAGGAACAGTCCATGCCGGATGACCTCAAATATATCACGATCGCGGAGAGCTCATTGCGTCCCATGGTCTTTTCCAACAAGGGCGCGGTGGGATACTGGCAGTTCATCGAATCAACGGGGGCAAAATACGGTCTGGACATCACAAGCGACATTGATGAAAGACGAAATTTTTACAAATCCACCCAGGCCGCAATCAAATATCTCAAAGATCTCTATTCGATGTTGGATTCCTGGACACTTGCCGCAGCCGCCTACAACATGGGTGAAGACGGCCTGAAAGGCGAAATGACGGCGCAACAAGTCAACAACTATTACCGCCTCTATCTGAATCAGGAAACACAACGATATGTCTTCCGGATTCTTGCCGCCAAAATTATTCTCTCCAACCCGGCCAAGTTCGGCTACGTCCTCGGTAAAAATGATCTCTACCGCCCCGCTCAGTTCGACATCGTGGAAATAACGGCCGGCCAGCCCGTGCCGTTGCACATCATCGCCGAGGCGGCAAAAACCCATTTCAAGGTCATTAAGGATTTGAATCCGGACATCCGTTTGTATCATCTCCCCGCCGGCACCCGCCAGGTTCATATTCCTGCGGGAACGGCCAATGAATTTCCCGCCCGCTATGAAAGCCTTATTCAAGAGTGGAACAGCCGGAAAAACGAATACGCATACACCGTTAAAAAAGGCGACAGCCTTTACGGCATCGCCTCGCGTTTCGGCGTTCCTGTCAAAGCGCTGATGATCTGGAATAAACTATGGAACGGCAAAAAAATCGCTCCGGGTGATAAAATTTACATTTTTAGTGATAATTTTAAAAACATGAATAAAACGACCAAAACGGAAAAACCGGATAAGAAAGAAAAGACGGATAAGACGGCGCCTCCGGAGGAAACACCAGAGTAAAGATATTAACCAGTATTAACGTGGGGCATTCCCGCCCGGCATTCGCCGGGTAAACATCCGGCGGGAATCCAGACTTATTGAGCTGGACCCCCGGCCTTCGTAACCTGAAGGTCATAAGACCGGGGTGACGATAAATATCAGGCCAGCGCATCAGATGATCATGTTCGATGCTTTGGCCGCTTGTTATTCAGGCACTTCGTCAAACGCCTTTCTCAAGATGGCGACGCAGGCATCCATCTCTTCGCGGGTGTGATACGCCGATATGGATAATCTCAGGCGCGTCCGCTTCGTTGAAACGGCCGGATACGTCACGACACCCGCGTATAATCCTTTTTCGTAGACTCGTTTGCTGATTTCCCACAAGCTCATTTCTCCGCCGACAAAAACAGGAACAACCTGTGATTTCGTATCGCCGATGTCCAGGCCGGCATCCTTAAGGGCCTTTTGTATGTATCGCGCATTGTCCAACAGCTTATCCCGCTGACTTTTATCTTTTGAGTAAATGTCCAGTATTTTTAAAATTCCGGCCGCCGTGTGCGGCGCCATGGCGCACGAGAAAATGTACGACCGCGCGGACACCCGAAGATACCGGATGAGTTTTTTATCAGCCACCGCAAATCCGCCGATGGCGCCGAATGCCTTGCTGAAGGTGCCGATGGTAATATCAATATCGTCTTCAACGCCGAAATGCTCCGCAACGCCTCTGCCGTTTTCACCGAAAATCAGCGTCGAATGCGCTTCGTCCAGCAATATCTTCGCGCCGTATCTTTTGCAGATAGCGACTATTTCCGGAAGATTCGCCAGATCGCCGTCCATGCTGTAAACCCCTTCCACACAGACAATCACGCGCTTCGTTTTCAGGCCTTTCAAAACCCGTTCCAGGTGACGGGGACTATTATGGCTGAAAACCTTGATCTCGGCGCCGGCCAGTTGCACGCCGTCATAAATGGACGCATGAGACAGAATGTCCAGAACCGCGACATCACCGGGTTTCAGAAGACAGGAAAGCACACCGAGATTAGCGCCGTAGCCGGTGGGAAATACAAGGGCGCCTTCCTTGTGTTTGAAGTCCGCGATGGCGTCTTCCAGCTTTTTGGTCATGTCGTAGTAGCCGCTGAAAAGCGGAGCGGATACGGCGCCGGTTCCATATTTGCCCAGGGTGTCCTGAACTTCCTTGATGACCTCGGGATAAACGGAATAGCCCAGATAATTGTATGATGAAAAATTCAGATAATTTTTAATCGAATCGGTATAACGATCATAAGCATCGACTTTGGAAACCGGTGCGGTGGAAAGCGGATTGCCGTAAGTATAATACTTCTTGGCAATGGCATCTTCCAGAAATTCCCAGAAAAAATTTTTTACATCAAAAAGATCATCGCCCTGAAACTCCAGAAATTCTTGATGGTTATGGTCCTCCAACTTCATGTTCGAAATATCAAACTTTTCACGCCCCATAGCTCAGCCTCCGCATGATGAAATCCGGTAGAATATGGCGATCATTCCATCGTTTCGCGAACTATAGAAAACCAATCCGTCAAAGTCAATGATTGATTTATTTTTTTACAACCCCGTCGTAAAGTTTATTGACAAACGATCACGCCAAGCCATAATGGCCCAAAACTGTTTGGTCTTGTCATCCGCGTAGCGTCATCAGGTATAATTCTTGACAAATCCTCTTTCCTGAATTAATTACTACCAATAAAATAGTATATATTGCAAACGCGACTGTAAATCCGCGAAAGGTTATAAACATTTTGATTCAATCCATCCGCAAAAACAGGTTGCTATGAAATTATCCACACGATCACGATATGGCGTCCGCATGATGATTGATCTCGCCTGTAATTACGGTAAAGATTACGTCTTTCTCAAAGACATTGCCGCGCGCGAAAAGATATCCGAAAAGTATTTAAGTCTCATTGTCATCCCCTTGAAAAGCAAGGGACTTATTCGATCCGTGCGGGGAGCGCATGGCGGCTACGCCCTTGCCCATCCTCCGAGAGACATTTCCCTTCGGGATATTGTGGAAGCCGTGGATGGAGAGACATGCCTGGTGAATTGTGTGAAAAATCCCCAGTCATGCGAGCGGGCCGCGATATGCCCGACGCGAAACCTCTGGGAGCTTGTTGGCAGCAGGATTAATCAGACGCTGGAAAGCATTACTTTGGACCAGCTGGCAAATAATAAATTAACGAAAAAAACACCCGTGCGGAAAAAAGAGCAACCGTGATGAACATAGCCGACCAAATTAAAACACTGAAAAAAGATTCTTTAGGCATTGTCCACACACATCATTATACATTTGCCGGACCGCCTCACCCGCTGACGCTGCAATCGGGTAAAACATTGGGGCCGGTGACACTGGCGTATGAAACGTACGGCAAACTCAGCGCCGACAAATCCAACGCCATTTTGGTCTGCCACGCGCTCTCCGGCGACGCCCATGCGGCGGGACTTTCCGCGGACGACAAAACTCCCGGCTGGTGGGACGGACTCATCGGCCCCGGTAAGGCGCTTGATACGCATCAGTATTTTGTCATCTGTTCCAACGTCATCGGCGGCTGCAAAGGCAGCACGGGGCCCTCGTCGATCAATCCGGAAACCGGCAAGCCTTACGCGCTGGATTTCCCTCTGATTACGATTGCCGACATGGTGGACGCCCAGTGGCATCTCATTGACCACCTGGGCATTGAAAAACTCCTGTGCGTGATCGGCGGCTCGATGGGCGGCATGCAGGCGCTGCAGTGGGCCTCGGCCTATCCGGACCGCGTGCGATCCGCCATTCCCATTGCCACGGCGCTCAAGCATTCTCCGCAGCAGATCGCCTTCAACGAAGTCATCCGGCAGTCGATCATGGCCGATCCGGCCTGGCAAAAGGGCTATTACTACGAATCCGGGCAGCCGGAAAACGGCTTGGCCGTGGCGCGCATGATCGGTCACATCACGTTCATGAGCGATCAGTCCATGGAAGAGAAATTTTCCCGCCGGCTGAAAAATGATAACCTGAGCTTTCAGTTTACCGACGACTTTGAAGTGGAAGGCTATCTTCGCTATCGCGGCTACAACTTCGTCAAGCGGTTTGACGCTAACTCGTATTTGTACATCACCAAGGCGATGGACTACTTCGACCTCTCCGGCGATCACTTTATTCCGTCGGTCAAAAAAACTTCCGTGCGCTTTCTGGTGCTTTCCTTCAAATCGGACTGGCTGTATCCGACCTATCAGTCGCAGGATATCGTCCGCCTGCTCAAGAAAAAACATGCGTACACCACGTACTTCGATTTGACCTCGACCTACGGACACGACGCCTTTCTGATCGAGATCGACGACGAAACACGGCTCATCGGCAACTTTCTGGCCAATATCGACAAAAACGGATCATAAAAGAAGACAATCATGAAACTGGACCATCAAATCATTTCCGAAATCGTTTCCGAAGGCGCTCACGTGCTGGATCTGGGCTGCGGCGAAGGCGACCTGCTGGCGCATTTGCGCCAGACGAAGAAAGCCCAGGTGCAGGGCATTGAACTCGACGAAGACAAAATGCACGCCTGCGTGGAAAAAGGTCTCACCGTTTTGCAGGGCGATATTGAAAGCGGCCTGGTGGATTACCCCGACCACTCGTTCGACTATGTGATTCTCAACCAGATCATGCAGGAAATCAAAAAGGCGGATTTTGTGGTGCAGGAATCGCTGCGCGTGGGACATAAAGTCATCATCGGTTTTCCCAACTTCGCGCACCTTTCCGCACGGCTGACGCTTTTTTTCAAAGGCCGGACGCCCATTAACGATGCTCTGCCCTATTACTGGTTCGAAACGCCCAATGTCCGCTTTTTGACCATCGACGATTTCAAGAATTACTGCGTCAAGAAAAATATCACTATCGAACAGGAATATTACCTGGGCGCGAAAGGCAGAATTTCCTGCCTGCCCAACCTGCTGGCGCAAAATGCCATCTTTGTTCTGACTAAAAAATGAGGAGCCCTTCATGGAAAAGAAAATTCTGACATCAAAAACCCTTTCGGCCGTCGGTCCTTATTCCCTTGCCGTGGAAGCAGGCGGTCTGATTTTCATCTCCGGCCAGATACCACTCCATCCTGCCACCGGTGAAATCGCAGCGGATATTCAGGATGCAACGAGGCAGGTATTGACCAATCTCAAAACGCTTTTGGAAGAAAACGGGTTGTCGCTGCAAAATATTGTCAAAACAACCATCTTCTTGAAAAACATCTCGGACTTTGCCGCCGTCAACGAAATCTACAGCAGTTTCTTTTCTACCGATCCTCCTGCAAGATCCACCGTTGAAGTATCGGCCCTGCCCAAAGGCGCGCCCCTGGAAATTGAAGCCATTGCAATAAGGAGATGATTTAAGTGGGAAGAATTGTATCCGTAAACATCAGCGATAAAAAAGGCGAAAAGAAGCACAACGTCGGCCAGGCCCGCGCGGTGATCGACCAGGGGCTGGAACATGATGCACACATCGGCATGAAGATTCGGCAAATCAGTCTGCTTGCCGCCGAGAGCGTTGAGAAAATCAGGCAAAAGGGATTAAACGTCAACTTCGGCGACTTTGCGGAAAACCTCACCACGGAAGGCATCGAGCTTTTTACGCTGCCTTTGGGCACAAAGATGAAAATCGGACGCGATGTTTTGGTGGAAGTCACGCAGATCGGCAAAACCTGCCTGGCCCCCTGCGCAATCTATCACGCCGTCGGCGATTGCGTCATGCCCAAAGAAGGCATCTTCGTCCGCGTGCTATCCGAAGGCGTAATCTCAGTTGGTGATGAAATAGCGGTTGTCGATTGAGTTATGCTTGGCTGTTCAGTTCTTTGCGGGTTATTTTGACCGTAA
>CAZGDK010000037.1:0-26439 GCA_964525155.1 uncultured Smithella sp.
CCAATATTCCTCCGGACGGCGGGTCGAGCACCAGCTCGTCTTCATCGTCGAGTTCGTCTTCTTCATCGTCCAGCTCGGGCTGGTGGTCGTCTTCTTCATCGTCGAGTTCGTCAAGCTCGGGATCCTGGTGGCTCAGATAAGTGTTTAGAATGCCACTAAACGTCCGGCTTGGGCTTTGGGGACTTTTTGGAGACCGGCCGGTCGCGCAGGAGCACATAGGTTGCGCCTGCGCCTCCGTCGTAGGACTGAGCGCTGGCGAAGGCCAGCACGCGTTTGCGCCAGTAACTCAGACTCAGCCATTCGCGGACTTTATTTTTCAAAATCGCTTCGCCCGGCGACGAAAGCCCCCGACCATGGATGATCAGCACGGCTCCCTTCCCCGCCAGGTAGGATGATTTCATGAAGGTCTCGAAGGCTTCTTTGGCCGTCTCCACATTCATGCCGTGCAGATCAATGTGATCCTGAATGGAAAATTCGCCCCGGTGCAGCCTGCGGGCGAAATCCTCGCGGGCGTTGTAGCCCACGCCTTCCATGTATTCGGGTGTATCCGACACGACAAACCCTTCTCCGCCGCGGATGAGCTTCGCCAGACGGGCCATCGCATCATCTTCCAAAACAAAACCGTGATGATCGGCGACCTTCACGAAAGCAGGCTCCGGTTTGGCCGAATCGCCCGAAATGCGCTGCACGCCTTTCATTGCCTCGGAAAAGAGCTGCGCGTCGGAGGGCGTCGCGGGCGTTGCCTCAGGCTTTGGGGGTGATACCCCGGCTGTGCGCGCGGACGGCGACGCGACTTTATTTTTCATCAGCCCCTTCAAGCGATCAAAAGGTGTATGCCCGAGCGTTGATTGCTCAAAGGTGATGTCGGGAGCTTTTTTCTTTTGCGATGCCATACTCTGTTTCCTGATAGATTTACGGTTGATTGCTCAGGGTGATCAGTTCGGCGGCAATGCTCACGGCGATTTCGGCGGGGGTTTTTGCGCCGATGTCCAGGCCGATCGGGCAGTGGACGCGCGCGAGGTCTTCTTCGCTAAATCCTTGCTGAGCAAGCGAGGCATAGATCATGTCGCGCTTGCGGCGGCTGGCGATCATTCCGATGTAGCCCGCCTTTGTCCGAAGCGCGGCAGCCAGAGCGTCGCGGTCGGACAGATGGCTGTGCGTGACGACGATCACGGCATCCGCAGGGCGAATGCTCAAACCGCTCAAAGCGTCCGCGTAAGAAGAATTCACATGGATTTTATCGGCAGCGGGGAAACGCTCGCGGTTCGCGTAGTCGCCGCGGTCGTCGATCACAATGCAGGGATATTCCAAAATGGCGCATATGCCGGCCAGCGCGCAACCGACGTGCCCCGCCCCGGCGATATAAACGCATCGCGGCAAATCAACCGGCTGCACGAAACAGCGTGCGTCTCCTGCGGAGATCAGCGCCGGTTTATGTGACCGAAGTGCGTTTTTGATGTTCTTCGTATCGCGAAATCTCTTCTCAAGGCTTCCCCAATCAATGTCGTTCCCGGCGACAAGACCTAAGCCGGTTTCCACCGCGTCTTCGCCTGCTAAATCCATAATCGACGTCAAAAGATAAACGGCTTTCCCCGCGTGAAGACTCTCGCCAAGCATTTTAACAATGCGCGCCTGATCGGGGGACTGCCCGTCGAGAGCGAGCACCAGAATTTCCACACGGCCACCGCAAACCATGCCGGTTTCCGATAACGCCGGATCACTCAGATCAAAATGAAGCAGCCGGGAACGGCCGTCCCGGAGGGTGGCTTCGGCAGCCGCGAGGGTTCGGGCTTCCATAATCCCGCCGCCTATCGTGCCGCGCGCAGGTCCGCCATCGGGCAAAACCATCATCGCCCCCGGCTCGCGCGGGCCCGATCCCATTCGGGCAACAACGGTTGCCAGCGCGAGACGCTTTCCCTGTAAAATCTCTTTGACAATATCATTGAACATCGTTGCGGTTGACCTCGCTCCTGATGAATGAATTGAAAGTATCCCGGCCTCTGTGTTATAGTCGGTGCGACTTTTATAGCATACAACGGATAAAAATACATGCCGAACGGATCGGGCGGAAGCGGGCGATGATGAAGCAATCCTATTACGCAGATGAATACAGACGAAAGCTCACCACAGCCGAACGGGCGGTCTCATCGCTGCCGGACGGCGCAACCCTTGTTCACGGGCTGGCGGTGGCCGAACCGCCCGCGCTTCTGGAAGCGATTGCCCGGCGCGCCCGGGAAGGCGACCTCAAAGGCCTCAAGGTCTATTCGTTCTTTCCGATGGTTCACGCGCTCAAAACGGTTCTGGCGCTGGAGCTGTGCGATGTCGTCCAGGCCTACACCTGGTTTGTCAACGGATCGGATCGCTCTTTAGTGCGTGTGGGCCTCAATTATTTCGTTCCGAATTATTTTCATCAGCTGCCCCGGTTCTGCCGCGAGTTTATGGACATCGATCTGACCGTCACCACCGTCTCGCCCATGGACCGGGCCGGATATTTCAGCTTCGGCACGTCCAATGATTTTATCTCGACGGCTGCGCGCTGCGGCCGCAGGCTGGTGGTGGAAGTCAACGATAACATGCCGCGGGTGTTCGGCGAATCGCTTCTTCATATTTCCGAAGTGGACGCCGTGGTTGAAAATTCCGTCCCGCTGATGACCTTTCCTTTCCCCGCGCCCGAACCCGAAGACGAAACGATTGCGTCTCACATCGCCTCCATGATTCCCGACGGCGCAACCCTGCAACTGGGGTTCGGCGGCCTGCCCAATGCCGTCGCCGGCAAGCTTCTCCATCACAAAGATCTGGGCATACACTCCGAATTGTACTGCCCCGGCATGAACGATCTGGTTGAAAAAAGAGTGGTGACCGGGAAAAAGAAAACGATTCATCCTTATAAAAATGTTTTTACCGTTTCGCTGGGAGATCAAAGAACATACGATCTGCTTCACGATAATCCGAGCATGGAGAGCTATCCCGTTTCGCATGTCAACGAGCCGGCCGTCATTGCGCAAAACCACAAGATGATCTCCGTCAATTCCGTTCTGGAGGTGGATTTGCTGGGGCAATGTAATTCCGAATCGCTAAGCGGGTTCCAGTTCAGCGGCACGGGCGGGCAGCTGGACTTCGTCCGCGGCGCCTTCAATGCCCCGGACGGTAAATCCATTCTGGCATTTTATTCCACCGCAAAACAGGGCAATATTTCCCGCGTGGTGCCCCAGCTTCCGGCCGGCACGGTGGTCACCGTCCCGCGCGCCGATACGCACTATCTGGTCAGCGAACACGGCGTGGCCAACCTGAAAGGGAAATCGACCCGCGAACGGGCGCTGGCGATTATCGATCTGGCGCATCCTCAATTTCGTGACGATTTATTGAAAGAGGCGGAAAGGATGTATCTGCTGTAATCTCATAAATCAAGGGACGGCGATCCCTTGTTTTCAAACGGAGTTTATGACGTGAAGCAAGAAATTCCCGAAATCGGCAAATCGTTTGCGCGGCCCGACGCACTGGCCAAAGTCACGGGGGCGGAAAAATACGCCGCGGACTATTACGGTGAAAACCTGCTGTGGGCGGGGGTGAAGCGCGCGGGCATCGCCCACGGGCGTATCCGCAGCATTGATGCAAAGGCGGCGCAGGCCTTGCCGGGCGTGATAAAGATTCTGACCGGAGTGGATGTTTCCGGAACCAACCGCCAGGGCATTGTTCACAAGGATCAGCCGGTGCTGGCGGCGGATAAAGTCCGCTACGCAGGCGATGCCGTCGCGCTCGTTGTCGCAGAAGATAAAGCCACCCTCAAAAAAGCCATCGATCTCATTTCCGTTGAAATGGACCCTCTGCCTGCCGTCTTTTCCGTTGACGAAGCACTGAAACCGGGCGCGCCGCTGGTCCATGAGGACCATCCGGGCGGAAATGTGCTGCTTCGCGCCGAAATCCGCGCGGGCGCAGGCGATGCGGCGCTGGCCGAGTGTGATGTCGTTATTGAAGACACGTTCGAGGCGCCCATGCAGGCGCACGCTTTTCTGGAAACGGAAAATGGCCTCGCCCGTCAGGAGGAAGACGGACGCATCGTGATCATCGTCTCCACGCAGGCGCCTTTTCGCGACAAGTGGGAAGTAAGCTCTGCGCTGGGGATTTCCATGGACAGGCTGCGCATTCTCAGCCCCTACTTGGGCGGCGCGTTCGGCGGCAAGGACGGCGCAACGGTGCAGTGCTTTCTGGCGCTTGCCGCCATGCACGCCGGGGGGCGTCCCGTCAAAATGGTGTGGGAGCGCGAAGAGCATTTCGCGTCGGGCTACAAACGCCATGCCGTGCGCATGCATTATCGTTTGGGGGCCAAATCGACCGGCGAACTTGTCGCACTGCATTGCCAGCTTTATTACAATACGGGCGCTTACGCCCATCTGGGCGGCGAAGTCATGGCGCTGGGCATGGAACATGCCGGAGGCCCTTATCGCATTCCCAATACCCTCATTGAAGGCTGGTGCGTCTATACGAATAACCTCATCGGGGGCGCGATGCGGGGCTTCGGCGTGGCCCAGGTGAGCTTCGCCATGGAAAGTATGATGGATCAACTGGCCGCGAAACTGAACATGAATCCGCTGGCATTGCGCATGCTCAACGCCCTCAAGCGCGGCGATAGCAACACCTCCGGCGTGACGATGACGCAGTCCACGGGCATCGCCGATTGTCTGGCCGCACTCGATGCGCATCCGCTTTGGCGCGTCCGCGAAAGCTGGAAGCAAAGCGCCGGTCCTTTTAAAAAAAGGGGCGTGGGCGTCTCGGCCGTTTTCAATGCGATGGGCTATGGGCGCGGCCTGCCCGATTCGGCCATTGCCAAGATTGAACTGACAAACGATGGGAAAATCCGGGTTTACAACGGCGTCACCGACATGGGCCAGGGCAACGCGACAGCTTTTGTCCAGATTGCCGGGCAGATTCTCTGCCAGGACGAATCGCTTCTCGAACTGGTTCAGCCGGACACGGACCGGACACTGCCTTCGGGGTCATCCGCGGCCAGCCGCACCACCTACACATACGGCAATGCACTGATCAAGGCCTGTGAAGACCTGCGCCGCAAGATTCTCGGACGGGCGGCGCTGATGCTTCTGGCCGATACGCTCGATAACCTGGAGCTTTTGCCGGGGCGCGTGCGCGATCTGCAATCGGGGAAAGAAATTCCCCTGGAGACCATCGCGTCGATGATGACGGCGGAAGATCGCGTTTGCATCAGCCAGTTTCTCATGCCCGTGGCGCGCGATAAACTGGACACCGGCAAGGCATTCATCATCGGCTTTCCGCATCTCATTTTTTCCTATGCCGCGCACCTGGCCGCCGTCGAAGTCGATATGCTCACCGGCGCCGTTGACGTTCAACAGTATGTCGCCGCCACCGAAGCCGGGCGCGTGTTGAATCCGCAGACCTTTACCCAGCAGGTGCAAGGCGCGATGGCCCAGGGCATCGGTTACGCGCTTTTCGAAGAGATCGTGACCGACCGGGGAAAACTTCTCACGCCGGATTTTACCACCTACCACATTCCCGGCGCTCAGGATGTGCCGGACATGGACTCGCGGATCGTGGAAACGTGGGAACCCTCCGGTCCCTACGGCATGAAAGGCGTGGGTGAAGTCGGGTCCAACGGGCCGCTGCCGGCCATTGCCAATGCCCTTTGCGACGCCTGCGGCATTCGCCTGACGCGCTCCCCTTTGACGCCTGAGCGCGTGCTGGCCGCGCTGGTCGAAACAGCGCCGCCAACGAAAGGAGATCGTGTATGAACATCCGCTTTATGCTCAACGGCAATGCCCTCAGCGTGGACACGACGCCCGACCGCCGCGTCGTGGATCTGTTGCGTGAAGACCTGGGGCTTACGGGAACCAAGGAAGGCTGCGGCGCGGGTGAGTGCGGGGCTTGTTCCATCCTGGTGGATGGCGAACACAAATTGTCGTGTCTGATGATCGCCGCCCAGCTTGAAGGCAGAACCATCGTCACGATCGAAGGTTTCGGCGCAAAAGACAAGCTGCATCCGCTTCAGGACGCCTTCATCCGTCACGGTGCGGTGCAGTGCGGATTTTGCACGCCCGGCATGGTGATTGCGGCCGAAACCCTTTTAAGACAAAATCCGCAGCCCTCGCGCGATGACATCCGTGAGGGGCTTGCCGGAAATCTCTGCCGCTGCACGGGGTATCAGAAAATCGTCGATGCTGTTTTGGACACGACGCGCCGGGAGGAAAAGCCATGAGACCCGTTTATCTGCCCGCAACGCTCGGTGAGCTCTGGACCTGTCTCAACGATCATCCTCAGGCGCTGCTTTTTGCAGGGGGCACGGATGTGTTTGTTCAACTGCGCGCGGGGAAAAAGGAGGCTGCGACGCTTGTCGGCCTGGAACGGATTACAGAACTCAGAGAGATTCGCGATGACGGGGGCGATATCCGCATCGGGGCCGCCGTCACGCATCAGGATATATTGCGCCATCCCCTGATTGCGGCGCATCTGCCCGTTTTGAATCAGGCCATCGCCACCCTGGGCTCGCCGCCCGTCCGCGCGATGGGGACGCTCGGCGGAAATCTCTGTACGGCATCGCCCGCGGGCGATACGCTGCCGCCGCTTTACGTTCTGGCGGCGCAGGTTGAAATAGCCGCGCCCTCCGGCGCGCGCCTGATGCCCATTAAAGATTTCATCACCGGCCCCGGCCGGACGTGTTTAAAGCCGGGCGAAATCGTTTCCGCCGTCTGTGTTCCAAAACCCGCGGGGGGGTATTTCCATCACTTCGAAAAAGTCGGGCAGCGCAAATCCATGGCCTGCGCCGTGGCCAGCCTGGCCGCGCTCATCAAACTTTCAGTATCCGGAATCGTCGAAGAAGCCCGCCTGGCCTGGGGCAGCGTCGGACCCACCGTGATGACGGACCGCGCACTTGATGAATCTCTGGGAGGAAAAAAACTCTCGCGCGAAACGCTTTCAGAGGCAGCCGAACGGACTCGCCGCGTGGTCGCCCCTATTGACGATATCCGGGCGTCAGCCGATTATCGGCGCGCCGTCTCGGGAAACCTTCTCTTGCGTCTTTGCGCATGAATGCCATCCGGCAAGTGCACAATAAAAAAAGGCGCGGCCTGTAAAACGACCGCGCCCTTTTGAAAAGAGGGACCAACGAGAACTATAAACTACCGAATTCCGCAACGCAGGGCATTGAGCAGGCCCGTGGGATTCGATACAAACATGGAATGAGCCGCATCATCGGCGACCACGCCGCGATAGAGGCTAAACGGGCTTGTGGACGGAATGCCCGTCAGATATGTGTAAAGGCCGGGCTGATCGACGATGGGGGCCAGCACGTCCTGGCTGAAACCGATCACGGTCAGGGCCGTGCCGTTTTTCAATGCAAAAGCTTTTTCACGGGCCGCCGGACGGTTGATGCCGTAACCGGCAAGAGCGCCGACCAGCTGATAGACCGTGTACTGGGGTTCAATGCCCATCCAGTTGTTGGCCGTGCAGGTCTCGACGCTGGGCGTGCCGGGAACCAAGGCCCCGGTCAGTGTATTGAAGCCGCCGGTTACACCACAGTAAGCCGCAGGGTAATATAAGATGTTACCCAGAACCGGATGATTGGTGAATGTGGTGGTGGCGCCGGTCGGATACTGTGTCCACTGAGCGCCGTAGGCCGGAACCGCGGCCATCAAAACCGCGCTGTAAACACCCAGCTTCGCAAAGCTTGCGCCCTGGGTCAGCAGATATTCCTGAGCGCCCTGAATGGCCAGACCGCCCATGGAGTGGCCGATGACGACCTGCGGGCCTTTGCCTGCTTCGCGCAACTGCATAATGACCTGAAGCAGCACACCGATATTGTCATTGATCAGCAAGTCCCCGAATTTTATACCGTCGGGCAGCGTCGGATAGCCGCTCAGTCCATGACCGGGCATGTCGATGGTGATGACTCTTTTCACAACGTATTTCATGACCGGGTCGGCATAAATCGCATTGATCAGCGGCTCATACATCGAGCCGACTTCCGTCAAACCGTGGACGGCCAGAACCGTTAATACACCGTGATACGGATGAGGGTTCTTGTAGACGCCCGCATGAATTTTTGCGGTTCCGGTTGTGCGAATAGCGACATCAAAGTAAAGGTCTTCGTTCGCCGCGGCAAACGCCGAAGACGCGCCCAAAACCAGCAACAACGCCGCAATTAAAAATAATTTCAGTGACTTAAGCTTCTTACCCATAAATACTACCTCCTGAATTAATTTGAGATTTCTGGAACGAAACTAATCTACAGCAATATGCATGCCATATGTGGAGATATTAAATATCTATTCGATATCAAAAGGATATTATAAAATTGGACCAACGCGTTGCCATAAAATGTATTACAAATCAGGGCATATCTGTTCCAGAATGGGACACTTGAGACTCCGCAGGGGAGATGATGTTGCTTATCTTGTTGATTTAATTGTTTTAAGACAATATCTAATCGTCTCATTTCGGGACGACTCCACATCGCCCGCATCCGTTTGGAGGATGCGGGCGACAGTGTCGATCAGCACGGAGTGCTATTCTTTTTTCAAATTGCGGAAATTCGGTTTGCGCTTTTCCAGAAACGCCATCAGCGCCTCTGTTTTTTCCGGCGTGTCGGATAATTTGTCCATGGCCTCATGCTCAACCCGGATGGCGGTTTCCATGCCCGCTTGATGCGCCGCTTTGAGACAGCGCTTTGTTTCCCGAAGTGAAATCAGCGGCCACTGGGCGATTTCGGCGGCTTTCGCCAATGCGGAGGGCAAAAGCTCATCGTCTGTGAATTTGCCGGAAGCGATGCCGGAAGACACGGCTAGATCGGCATTGATCCACTGCGTGGTCATCAAAAACTCGGCCGCGCGCTGCGGCCCGACAATCATTTGCAGCAGATAGCTGCTGGCGAATTCCGGGGCCATGGCCAGACTGTTAAACGGCATGCGCAGACGCAGACTCTCGCCAACATAAACGATGTCGCAGTGAAACAGCGTGGTTGCGCCGCCGCCTACCGCCACGCCCTTTGCGGCGGCAATGAGCGGCTTGTCAAAATCGATCATCGCGCGCTCCAGCACGCGATAGGTCAGAAGCGCGCCGGGAATGGCGGAATCCTTCAAGTCCTGACCCGCTGAAAAATCCGTACCCGCGCCGGTGAGGACTACCACCGTCACGTCGTCGTCTTCTTTTGCGGCGTCGAGTTCAGCCGCCAGCGCTTTCCACTGTTCGATGTTAAACGCATTTTTCTTGTCGGGTCGGTTTAACGTCAAAAGCAAAACCCCGTCCTTCAATTCCTTTAATACCGTGTCGCTCATGATGCACCTCTTTCTGGTTTAACGAACTGTTTCCAAAATAATCTTCATCTCTTTGGGCGTGAGAACAGCCGGGCTGTTCTTGCTGTCCGCCATTGCAACAACTCTGTCCATATCCGGAGCCGTCAGGCCAAAGCCCGAAAGCTGCGGCAGCTTAAGCTGCTTGGTCCAACGGAACAAAACGTCTAAAAACAGCTTGCAGTTTTGGGCATCGTCGCGGCCCGTCTCACCACTTAATATTTTCCCGATATCGGCAAAGCGTTTCGCGGCGCGCGCGTTTTTTTCGTCCATAACTTTTTTAACCACAAACGTCATGGCCGGAAACAGGAGCTTCCCGCAGGCCACACCATGCGGCACGGGGCGCAATCCGCCCAGAGGCCCGGCCAAGCCGTGTACAACACCCAGTCCGTTGCGGCAAAGCGCAATGCCGGACGCGAGCGCCGCATAAGACATCTTCTCGCGCAAACCCAGATTATTGCCCTGATCTTGCGTCAGCGGCAGCAGGCTTTCTACGGCAAAGGCCAGCGCCTTGAGAATCAGCGGATCGATGGCCGCATCCGCTTTGGTGGATGTATAGGCTTCAATCAATTGCGAGATGGCATCCAGGCCGCAGGTGACCGTAATCTGCGGGGGCAGGGAAAGTGTCATCTTCGGATCGACGATGGCCATATCCGGCAGATAGGCGTCATGACGGAGCGATTTTTTATAACCTTCTTTCCGGTCACACACCACGGCGTTTTTTGTGGCTTCGCTGCCGGTGCCGGCGGTGGTCGGAACGGCAATAAACGGCACTTTCGCGCCGGATGGCTTTTTCGTTCCGACGCCTTCGAGATAGTCTCTCACGGATCCTTCCGCGGCCAGCATGGCGGAGACAGCTTTGCCGCAGTCGATGACACTGCCGCCGCCGATGGCGGCCACCACGTCGATATTCATCGGGCGGTATTGGTTCGCGATGGCGTCGATTGCTTCCGTTGTCGGCTCCCCTTGCACGGAGACGGCTTTGTACGTAAGAGGGGTTGAATTGAGCGCCCGCGTCAGGGCCATCCACTTGCCGCTTAGTGTGAGCGACTGGCCGCCGATCACGATCAGCGCGCGCTGTCCGTACGAACGGATCAATTCGGGAAACGCGTTGAGAGAACCAGATCCGAAGAGAATTTTCGGCGTCCCCGGAAAATCAAAATCATTGGTTATTTCCATGCGGCTCTATCCTGCGGGGCTAAAACGTTATGAGCCACCCCCTCACGGGCCTTGGCCATCCAGGGCTCCACGGTTTGACGCCATCTTAAATAGTGTGCGGTTGTCTTGTGCGCGGCCGCCGCTTCGTCGGTTTCATAGGCTTCGTAAAGTGTAAAGGCCGAGGGGGCATCCCGGCGCTGCAGGACATCAAAACGCAAATTTCCTTTTTCCTGAATGGAGTATCCGTGATTTTCCCGGGTCGCCTCTATAAACTGATCGACATGCTCAGGCTTCACAAAAACATGGACTACGGTAACAATCATAAACATCCTCCTGTCCCAAAGCTTCATAGCAAATTAATGCAGACCGGCAAAGGAAAAAGGCGCTTACCGGCTGTCTATTCGTAATCATTATACTTATTGACGTATTGACAGCCGGTTTTTTTGTTCTATAGTGGATGTCGGCAAAAAGATGTTGCAGCATCATTTGAGGGGGCCTGCCAAGGATCGAAATCCGGACGGTTTGATCATACCGTTTGGTAAATATGACATAATAGGAGGTAATCACTATGTCTGAATTGATCGCATACTTAAGCCCCGCCTGGCGCGATGAAGCGTTCAAAAGGCTTCAGGCCGAACTTCCGCCGGAGAAAATGAACAACGTCACCACATCCATGTCCAACATTTACAAGAACTGCCCCGGCGGAGAAGAAAAGTTTCTTTTCGTCGAATGCAAAGACGGAAAGGTCACCCGTGTGGAAACGGGAACCGGCGAACCGCCCGAGGCGGAATTCCGCATTCTCGGCGATTACGAAACGTTTGCCAGAATTTCCCGCGCGGAATTGGGCGCGCAAAAAGCGCTCATGACCGGAAAGCTCAAACTCAAAGGCAATTTGGCCCGGGCGCTCAAACTCGCTTCCGTGTCGGATCGCCTCAACAAGGTTCTGGCCAAAATACCGGCACAGTATTGAAAAGGAGGTGCACACCATGACCAGAATCTTAGACCCGAAAGACAAGTATTATATCGACAACCCCGGCCGCGTCCGGGACATTCAAAAAGAAATGCACAAACGTGGCATCGACGTGTATTTAGGCTCGCGCATCCGAACCATGAGCTTTGTGCTTGACGCCTTTTGCCCCTGGCGCAGCTATCTGATTATCCCCGCTGAAGGGCAACCGACCTATTTCACGTTTGTCGTCGATGCGTTGCGCGTAGGCGATGAAACGTGGCTCGACTCCGACCACGTCCGGGCTTACGGCCCGATGGGCGGCATGGATCAGGTTTCCGCCATCACCGATTTCATCAAAGACGAACTCGGCATCAAAAAAGGCCGCCTGGGTTTCGAAGACGGCATTTCCACGTACACCGCCGAAGGAAACCTGACACACTGGGAATACACGCATTTCAAAGATGCGCTTCCCGGCTTCGAGTGGGTGAATTCTCATGACATCATCGATGCGCTCTCCATCATCAAGGACAAAGGCACCATCGAACGCTTCCGCACAGCCTCGCTCATTGTCGACGAAGGGCACAAAGCCGCGCGGGCGGCGCTTTCAAACGGCGGCTACAAAGGCATGACGGAAACCGTCATCGCCGGCATCGCCGCGCTGGCCATGCGCAAGGCGGGCAGCGTCTCGGAATGGAATTTCGCGGGCTTAAACGAAATCTCCAGCGGCTACCGCACGGGACTGGGCGCCTGCACGCCGCCCACCACCAAGGAGATCAAAGCCGGCGAACCGCTGATGCTCGATTATCACGCGATGTTTAAACTGGCGCTGGGCGATCATTCACACAATTATCTCATCGGCCCGGCCACCAAACGTCAGCGCTGGCATGCGGATAATTTTGTCGCGATTATCCAGACGGTTATCGATAATTACAAGGCCGGAACCACACCCGGAACACTTGCCGCGCTCATGATGGACTTTGCCGAATCGCGCGGCTGCGGCGATTTCATCCAGCCTGCCTGCGAACACGGCATCGGGCTTTTCGGCGATGAATGGCGCATCGGCAGTGTCGTCAATCCCGACCTGCCCTACTGGACGGATCAGGACCATGTCTATTCGGAAAATGAAATGGTCGTCTGCGCCATGCAATACGCCGCGCCGGAAGAAGGCATCGGCTTCCGTTACGAAAACGACATCGTGATCAGGAAAGATGGCTGCGAAGTCCTGTCCAAGTATCCGCTGGGGATTGAAGAGATCGTCTGAGAGTAAAAGGACTAATGACAGGGAACGGTCGCGTAACCTTCAGGTTGCAGCGATCGTTCCCTGTATCCACTCGGCATAGCATATCGAGACCTGCATAACTTAGCAAAATCCATAATATCGTCATTTTGCCATACTTATTCCCCTGATTTTTTGAAAAACTGGCCCCTCATGCAAAATATGCAATATGAATATTGGAATTGCATTTTGCATATAATATGTTAACGTGCTGTCATGATTAACAGAAATATCGAACCAATTCTCTTGAATCTGGCGCATCAGTATCCGGTTGTCACGATTACCGGGCCGCGGCAGAGTGGGAAAACCACCCTGTGCCGTAAGGTGTTCGCGAACCTGAAATATGCCAATCTCGAAGCGCCGGATATCCGCAGATATGCCACGGAAGACCCCCGCGGGTTTCTGGCGGAACACAGCGGAGGCGTCATTCTCGATGAAATCCAGCGGGCCCCTGACCTCCTGTCCTACATTCAGACTGTTGTCGATTCTGAAAACCGGCCCGGACAGTTTATTCTGACAGGCAGCCAGCAGTTCGAAGTCATCAACACCATCAGCCAGTCGCTGGCCGGCAGGACCGCATTACTCAAGCTGTTGCCTTTTTCATTTGGCGAACTGAAACAAATTTCCGATTACGGCATTGACCGCCTTCTCCTCACGGGTTTTTATCCGCGTATTCACGATGCGGGATTGAATCCCACTCAGGCTCTGGGCGATTACCTGGAAACTTACGTGGAGAGAGATCTTCGCCAGCTCGCACTGGTCAAAGACCTTTCACTGTTTGAAAGATTCCTGAAACTTTGCGCCGGCAGAACCGGACAGATACTGAATTTGCAGAGTCTAGGCAACGACGCCGGCGTATCGCATTCCACCGCCCGATCCTGGCTTACGCTTCTGGAGGCAAGCTACATCATCTTTCTTCTGCACCCCTGGCATGCCAACGTTTCCAAGCGGCTGATTAAGGCCCCGAAGCTTTATTTCTGCGACGTCGGCCTGGCCGCCTTCCTTCTGGGACTGGAAAATGAGTTACAGGTCAGCCGCGATCCCTTGCGGGGCAACCTCTTCGAAAACATGGTGGTCATGGAAGCATTGAAGTATCGCTATAACCGGGGTCTGCGCAACAATCTCTTTTTCTACCGGGAAAGCAACGGCAATGAGGTCGATCTTATCGCAGAGAACGCACGAAACCTCCTGGCCGTTGAGATCAAAGCCGGCGCTACGATCAACCCCGATTTCTTCAAAGGTCTGCGCCATTTTGCTAAGGCAGCCGAGGCCGGTTGGAATATTCAAAGCGGCGTCATTTACGGCGGGCAGGAAATACAGAATCGAAGCGATTATCCCGTCTATCCTTTCCATCTCTGTGAAAATCTGTTTGCCGCAAACGACGTCTCGGTCGCTGTTTAATCCGCCCGTTTCTCTTTGACGGAGCGGACGATGGAGGCTGCGTCTTCGTAGCAGCGTTTGCCAAACGGCATGATCAGATACAGACCGGATGCTTCGGCGGCGATTTGAGCAGCCAGCTTTGCCGCTTGATCGAGGCCGTGGCGGCGCTGGTCGTCGGGCGATTCAAAGCGCGCAAAACCGGCCACAACCTCTTCCGGCACGACAATACCCGGAATGCGGCCGCTCGCCATCACGGAGGCGTTGCGGAGGCTCACAAGCGGCATCAGGCCGGGGAAAAACCGGATGGGCAGACCGGCTATCGCATCCCGCAATTTGCAGTAGTCTTCGAAGGTAAAAACCGGCTGCGAAAAAACAAACTCCGCGCCCGCTTCGATTTTCTTTTCCAGCCAGCGGATCTGCGCCGGAATCGGCCTGGCCATCGCGCAGCCCGCGCAGAAATCCGGCGGATCGGCCAGCCCTTCGCCGTTGATGATGCGGCCTTCCCGCAAAGAGCGGCTCAGACGCAGCAATTCCACCGAACTGCGCATATCGGTCATGCGGTGTGCCAGATTGCCCAGATGCCCCATGGACGGGGCATCGCCGGTAATGGCCAGAAGGCCGCGCAGACCGGAATCCCAGCAGCCCAGAAGCGTCGAATGCAGCCGCATGAGATTGGACTGTGTTACGCTGAAATGGCAGAGAGACGGAATCGACAAGTCTTTTTGCAGACGCGCGGCGGTCACCATGGCGTCCCGTCCGACGGTGGCGCCCGCGTTATCCGGCACGTCAAAAAGATCAGCCCCGGCTTCGGCTACAAAGGCTGCGCCTTTGACGATATCATCAAGGGACTGATGGCGGTCGGCGCGGATTTCGACGCTGATCAGAAATCGTGACGAGGCCATCATCGTCCGAATCGGATTTTCCGCGGCCCCGGGCCTCGGGGCAACAACCTGGGCGTGCGTAACCGCTTCGGAAAATTGCGGTCGCGCCGACACCGGCCTTTGCCCGATCAACAAGGCGGCTTTACGGATATGATCGGGCGTCGTTCCGCAGCATCCGCCGATCACGGCCGCGCCCGCATCGGCGAGTTTTCCGGCGATAGAGGCAAAATTATCCGGTGTAAATTCATACTGGATGAGGCCGCGCTCAATGCGGGGATGTCCGGCATTGGGCGAGACGGTGACGGGAAGATGCGTATGCGATGCGATGTAGGATACCAGACGTAAGATGTCATCGGGGAAAGAGCAGTTTGCCCCCACGGCGATTGCGCCCGCGCGATGCGCTTCGCTAAGGAGCTGTTCCACGCGCTCCCAGCGCCTGACCCCGCCGCCGATGTTGCCCATCTGAAAAATAACGGGCAGGCCCGTTTCCGTCGCGGCCGCAAGCGCCGCGCGCGCTTCACGCACATCTACAAAGGTTTCCAGCAAAAGCGCGTCCGCCTGCCGAAGTTCGCGGCACTGGCGGCGATAAATATCCCCAAGCGCGTCATCTGTGTAGTCCTCCAGGCGCAGCCCCAGCCCCAGCGGACCGATCGACGCCCAGACGGTGCACTTTTTATCCGCCGCCTCGCGGGCCAGCAAGACGGCCGCGCGGTTGGCGTCGTCGCACAGATCTTCCACATTGTTGTCCGCGAAGATGACGCGGTTGGCCGCGAACGTATTGGTGACCAGAATGTGCGAGCCTGCCTCGCGGTAAGCGGTATGCAGTTTGCGGACCGCCTGGGGCTGGCGGAGGTTTAAAAGCTCCACCGGTTCGTCGCTTTTTGCGCCCGCCTGACGCAGGCAGGTGCCGATCGCGCCGCTGCCGATCAATAGGATGTGTCCAAAGTCTTGCATAATGGAATTCGGCATGAAAAACCGTCTCCTTGGGGTCTGATTGGACGGTTATATATCATGGATCGTGTTTGAGAGAAATGAATTCGGAACAGGAGGGATTCATTACAACGGGTATACTTCGATAAAATTGGTTTTATACGTCAACGCAACCCGCCTGACTTGCCCCGTATTGCTTGATTACTCAATATCGTCTAATTGCCATTCAATAGAATCAACCGCCTGAAGCGACAGAACTCGAGTAATTTGATCTTTTTTGAGGAGGTTCATTTCCAGCAAATATTCCCCGATTTTTTTCTTCCGGCCTTCTTTTTCATCAATACGTTGCGCTTTCAATGCCTGATGGGCCTGGGATCGATTGATGTATCCCAATTTTAAGGCAATGTCGCAGAATAATTCTTTTCGGGATTTCGGAGCGTTCTTTTGAAACTCATCCGAATTGAATGTTTCCCCCCATGTATCCTCTATGGATTCAATAAACTGCCGCGATAAAACCTGATCAATCTGATCTTCGGTGAGAAGGTTCATTTCCAGCAAATATTGACCGATTTTTTTCTTCCGGCCTTCTTTTTCATCTAAACGCTGAGCTTTAATGGCTTTATTTGCCTGGCTTTTTGTAATAAAGGCTAAATTAATCGCAATTTCACAAAACAACAATTCCTTTGCGCTATTGGTCATATATCCTCCTTAACCGTTGCCGTTTTACTTAAAGAAAGAGATTCCTGTTTTTTTATCGGCTGATATCGAAATTACTTTAGATAGGGTTTAAATTGATATGACTTTCCTTCCTTTTTGACGGCATTGCAATTGCGCTTAGCCTTTGATAGGAAGCGGATCAGCATATGACAGGGAAGGATGAATTGACGATGAGCGACATTTACGAGCAACTGCGCGACCGCCTCGAATCCATGGCCACCGGCTACCCGGCTGCCGCCGACGGCGTTGAGCTAAAAATTCTGCGTCAGCTCTTTGGCGAAGACGATGCGGCTCTGTTTTTGCAAATGAAGATCGAACCGGAAACGGCGCGGGAGACGGCCCTGCGGCTCGGTGCGGATGCGGCCAAGACGGCGGCAAGGCTCGAGGCCATGGCCCGGCGCGGGCTGATATTTCGCGACCGGCAGGATGAAGCCATCCGTTACCGTCCGGCGCCGTTTATCGTCGGCATTTATGAATATCAGCTCAACCATCTGAATCCGGAGCTGCTGAAAGATATTTCCCGCTATTATCGCACCGGCCTGGGGGCGACGTTCCACGGACTCAAAACGCCCCATCTGCGTTCGATTCCCATTAATACCGAAATTGTCGCCGACCGGCCGGTCTTTCCCTACGATGATGCGGCGGCGATCATCAAAGGAAAATCCCGGATTGCCGTTGCCGAATGCTTCTGCCGCAAGGCCGTAAGCCTGTCCGGAAAGTCGTGCTCCCATCCGCTGGAGACCTGCCTCCAGTTTGATACGATGGCCGATTATTACGTGGAAAACGGCATGGCCCGTTACATCGACGCGGAGGAGGGGCTTGCCATCCTCAAGCAAAGCGAGCGGGAAGGTCTGGTCATCCACGTTCTCAACTCCCAAAAGGTGGAGGCCATGTGCTGCTGCTGTTCCTGCTGCTGCGGCATGCTGATCTCGCTGAAACTATTTCCGGCCCCCGCTCTGGCGGTGAAAAGCAACTATGTGTGCCGCCTGGATGAAACGCTTTGCATGCCCTGCGAAAGCTGCGTCCGGCGCTGCACGGTCGGGGCGCTTAGGATGAAAAACGATCGCCTTGAATTTCATGCCGACCGCTGCATCGGGTGCGGCTTGTGCGTCACCGCTTGTCCCGCCGGGGCGCTGACGCTTGCGAATAAACCACAGAACCGTCTCTACCATCCCCCGGACACCATCTTCGACACGTATGCCTTGATGAGCCGGGAAAAGGCGCAAAAGACTTCGCAGCGATAGAGGGACCGGAAGGCGCGGCGCGCGGCGCTGTTTTTTACTTTTGTTTTCGGAAAGGACATACGGACATGAATCCTCTTATTTCATGGATGAAACAGACTGTCCATCCAACACAAACGCTTCCAGGGAAGAAAGACGAGCTCGGGTGAGATTTATGACGCGAAAAAACTGACGGCGGCCCATCCCACGCTTCCTTTTGGCACAAAACTCAAAGTGGTCAACCCCGCCAACAGCCGATCCGTCATCGTCACGATTAATGACCGCTGCCGCGGTCGTGAGGAATTATTTTTTGACCTGTCGCGTGAAGCCGCGCGCCGGCTGGGGATTCTCCGGCAGGGAAGAGCGACCGTACGGATTTTTCTTCTTGAAGAGAAGGAGCCGCCGGTTGAATCGCCGGATGGTGAAGAGGCGGACGCGAAATCAGATTGAACATTAATCGGTCAATGGGTGGACATTCGTCATGTCCACTTTGTTTTTGAGATGGACTTCGATGGCGGCCCGGTACGGCAGCTCAAAACGCAGACATATGCCGCAATCCGAGCTGATCTGTTTGGGAACGGGTATCAGCTTGTGCGGAATATTTTCGGCTTTGAGAATCTTTTCCGCTTTCAGGGCGTAGCTTACCGCCTTGAAGAGCATGACGTAGTAGGACGGCGTCTCGCTCATGGGATCAAAAGCCGCCCGGCCCGGCTCATGGTCTCCACGATATCGTACATATTGGAGACGACGCCCACGCCCAGCTTGTCTTTGACTTCAAAATAGTTCAGGCAGGTGCCGCAGACGAGAATTTCCACGCCCGCCGCCGCCAGTTCCTTAAGGTCTTCGAGCGTTTCCGCGTCCTGCAATACGAGCTTCACGCCGGTGTTGTAGAAAATCAGCACATCCGGCTTTTGGGCCTGCCCCGCGATCGTGTGCATGAAGGCGCGAATCAAAACGGAACCGAGCTCGTCGCTCCCCCGTCCCATTTTATCCTCTGCCAAAACGATAACGAAAGGCCCGGAGGCGGATGCCGATGGCGTACACGAGACGGAAAACTCCGCGGACGCTGCGGGCGCGCCCGGCTTGCGCGAAAGCATAATCTCAAAGACGCCGCCGGCTTTGGCCTGGCTTTCTATATTGCATCCCATTTTTGTTCCCAAACGCTTGACGTTTTCCAGCGCCGTTTCGTTATCGACGATGACTTTTACCTGCTCGTGTTGTTCAATCGCTTGTTTGGTCAGCACCACCGGCTGCGGACATGCAAGCCCCGTGGCGTTGACAATCTTCATTTCGCTCATCTTAAATGTCTCCTGAAAATGTTTTCATCCTGATTTAGAATAAGCCCCCTCTTTCTCAAAGCGGGGGCTGGGGGAGATTTTATCAAATCCCCCTGAATCCCCCTTTTGAGACTGTGTCGCAATTCCATTTTCGTCATTCCGGACAAGCGAAGCGCGATCCGGAATCCAGGAATATTAAAGAGTTCTGGATTCCCGCCTTCGCGGGAATGACCGCATTTTAACATTCTGACACAGTCTCTTTACAAAAGGGGAAAAACTACTTCGCATATGATGCCGATGATCTGATCCGTCCGCATCGCGTGTTATTTCTTCCGCCCCATCTCCAAAAGCGTCTCCACGCGCGTTCGAAGCTGTCCTACATCGCTTTGCGAATAATCCGTTTCGATTTTCAGAAACGGCAGCCCATGCTTTTTTTCGACATGCGTTTTGACTTTGGCCGATTCCACATTATAGGAGTGGCAGGCGTGCAGCACAACGTCGATCACCACATCCGGCTTGAACTTTTCAATAATCTTATCCATCTCCGAAAGCCTGCGGTCGTTAGGCGTCATGCAGGAGCAGGGAATGTCCAGGTATCGTCTGGAGATGGCGGCGTAAGGATCGGACGTGTTTTCTTCGATAGAACCGGCATAGGCTTTCATGCCCGTGCAGGCGTCCAGTGAAACAATCACGCCGCCCGCCTCTTCGATAATCTTGAAGACTTTGGTTGCGTCGCCACCCACCGGACAGCCGGTGACCATGACGCGCGGAGAGTTTTTTTCGCCGTGATAGACACCTTCGGCCACGCGCTTTTGTAGTTTAAGGAGACATTCCTCCAGAATCGGCAGCATATCTTCGGTGGTCGCCACCTGTCCCAGATACGTCAGATCGTAGATTTCCTGCCAGGTGACGGGCGTGGGCGTCATTGCCGCAAAATCGAATATCTGGTTAAGAAATTTATTTTTGAGATTGGTGTTTTTAATCTCCTGTTCCACCTTTGTGTCGTCGATTTTGCAATCAAAGGTCATCTCCAGAAAACCGCCGAGTTTTTTAATCATCCGCGTCCAGTTGTCCAGCGCTTCCTTTTGATCCGGAAGTTGCGGCAGGTCCATCACATGCGTGGGCTTGATGCCGGAGATCATCTCGAACATTTTTTTCTTCCCGTCGCACGTGGTCTCGGCAATGACCGCCTGGGACAGAGAATAGAAAGGGCAGAGATCCGTCTTGATGAATCCGTAGCTGGATTTGATCAGTGGACAGAGATTGGCGGGCAAGTCTTCTTCCGCAGGCGGTATCGTTTTATCGGCGAAGGCGCAAAGCACGGCCGGAACCATGCCCGCCGCGCGGATCACTTCCATCGGTGCGTAACCGCAGTAAATGCCGACCACGTTTTTCCCCTTTTCCCGCTGGGCCTGAATGTAACTTAAGCAACGCTTGGCCGAATCGCCGGCAAAACCGTCATTGATTAAAGGTTCTACGTTTTCTCTCATCCGTTCAATCCTTTCCCGCATTCATCTTCGACGCAAGCGATATACGATTTACGTGCGCATATCCAATCAATAATAGTTATAACAACCGGAGTTATATTCCTTTTATTCATTGGCGGCGGCGGCTTCACAAGTGGTAAGCATGTGCCCAAAAAAAAGGAGACGGAACATGGCGGATTATACAAAAATGTGGACCCAACTCGGGCTGGACCTTCAAGGGCACGACGCGCTTTTGGGCGTTTTGGGAGGCGCTTATTCGGATATCTTTCTTTCTCAGAAAAACCGGCCGGAAGGCATGAAGTATTTTGATTTTGTGATGAGCGAAGTGCACGGTTTGCGCATCCAGGAACTCATGGACGCCAAAGCGCAGGGACGCAAAGTCATCGGATCGTACTGTGTTTTCGTGCCGGAAGAATTGATCCTGGCGGTGGACGGCGTGTCCGTCGGGCTTTGCGCCGGCGCGGAATTTAATTTCGAAGGCGCGGAAACGATTCTGCCGCGCAACACCTGCGCGCTCATCAAGTCCGCCTTCGGTTTCAAGCTCGGCCGCGTCTGTCCCTACCTGGAGGCAAGCGATGTCGTGGTGGGTGAAAACACCTGCGACGGCAAAAAGAAATCCTATGAAATGCTGGCGCCGATGGTCAAAGACCTCTACGTGATGGACATGCCGCAGATGAAATCGCCGTCCGGCAAATCGCTCCTTAAAGAGGAATATCAAAGATTCGCCGCCAAACTCGAAGCCGTCAGCGGCAAAAAAATCACCGCTGAATCCCTGAAAAAAGGCATCGAGATCGTCAACGAGAAACGCGCCGCCGTGAAACGGCTGACAAATCTGCGCGCCGCCGACCCCGCGCCGATTTCCGGCCTCGACGCGCTTTTGGTGAATCAGGTGTTTTTCTACGATGACCCGATTCGCTTTACCGCATCGGTCAACGCGCTTTGCGACGAACTCGAAGAGCGGGTGAAAAAAGGGACAGGCGTTTTTGCAAAAGGCACGCCGCGGGTGCTGGTGTCCGGCTGCCCGATGGCCGTTCCCAACTGGAAGCTGCCGATGCTGATCGAATCGTCGGGCGCGGTGATTGTCGGCGAAGAATCCTGCGTGGGCGAACGCGGCGCTCGCTGGATGACGGAAGCGAAGGCCGACTCGGTGGAAGGCCTTCTCGATCAAATCACCGACCGATACTTTAACATCGACTGCGCGATTTTTACGCCTAATCCCTCGCGCGTCGCCTATCTCAAGGACATGACGAAGAAACTCTTCCCCGCGGGCGTCATTCACTACAGCCTGCAATTCTGCCAGCCCTACATCATGGAAAGCGGTCCCGTGGAAAACGATCTTGAAAAATCGGGCATTCCGACACTGCGGTTGGAAACCGACTACAGCCAGGAAGACGCAGGGCAGCTCAAAACCCGCATTGAAGCCTTTGTGGAAAGGCTGCAAAAAAAATGAGATGCGCCGGAATTGACATCGGATCGCGAACCGTCAAGCTTGCCGTCGTTGAGGACGGCAAGCTGATTTTATCGCGCAAGAGCGTGACGTCCTACAACCCGCTGGAAACGGCGCGGGAACTGATGGACGGTGTGGCCTTCGACGCCATCACTGCCACCGGCTATGGCCGGCATCTGATGAAAGGACATTTGGACTGCAAGGTGATAAGCGAAATTACCGCCTTTGCCCGCGGCGCGCGATTTTTTGCCGACGACTGCGGCGCTATTCTGGATATCGGCGGACAGGACACCAAGGCCATCGCGCTCGACGGCGACGGCGGCATGAATAAATTTGAAATGAATGACAAGTGCGCCGCCGGGACCGGCCGCTTTCTGGAAGTGATGGCCACCGCGCTGGGCTTTACACTGGAGGAATTCTCGCAGGCGGCGCTTGCCGCGAGCAAAACCGTGAAGATTAACAGCATGTGCACCGTCTTTGCCGAATCGGAAGTCGTCTCGCTCACCTCGCAGGGCGCGGCGCGCGAAGACGTTGCGATGGGCATTCACAAGGCGATTGTCAGCCGCTCGGTGGGCCTGTTGCGGCGTGTGTCCCCGCATGGGCCGGTTTTTTTCGCAGGCGGCGTCGCGCTCAACGCCTGCGTCCGGAAACTTCTGGAGACGGAAACCGGCCGGCCCGTTTTTGTTCCGCCCGATCCGCAGATCGTGGGCGCTGTCGGAGCGGCCCTCAAAATATGAGTCTGCCCAAAGCGCCGTTTTTAAACTTTTTCAGAAAGCCCCATCTATTCTGAAAGGTTATAAAATGGCATTGAATATAACTATTATGAATTTGCCTAACTGTTTGGCCTTTGTTACACATCGGGCATTTCAAAAGGAAAGGGGATTTTATGAAGAATATCTTTTCAACGCGAGCGGGAATCATCGCGGTCGGCGCGGTAATCGGCATCGGCGCGGCGCTGCTTCAGTATTTCGGCAATCCGCCCAATATGGGCATTTGTGTGGCCTGCTTCGAACGGGACATCGCGGGCGCCCTGGGACTGCATCGTGCTGATGTTGTTCAATATCTGCGGCCGGAAATCATGGGGTTTGTTCTCGGCGCTTTCGTCGCGGCGCTTATTGCCGGAGAATACAAACCGCGCGGCGGGTCTTCCCCGCTGATCCGGTTTTTCCTCGGCGTGTTTGCCATGATGGGCGCGCTGGTCTTTTTAGGATGTCCCTGGCGGACGCTTTTGCGACTCGCCGGCGGCGACGGCAACGCTATTCTGGGCGTCGCGGGACTAATCGTCGGGATATTCATCGGCGTGCTGTTTCTGAAAAACGGTTACAACCTGGGAAGGTCGCACGCTCAGCGCAAAGCCAGCGGCTGGGTTTTCCCGGCGCTGATGATTGGTCTTTTTCTGCTGCTGGTGTTTCAGGTCTCCTTTGCTCCCGGCGGCCCGATTTTCTTCAGCGCGAAAGGCCCTGGCTCACAGCACGCCCCGATTCTCATCAGTTTGATTGCCGGATTAATCATTGGCGGTATTGCTCAGAGAAGCCGTTTTTGCACCATGGGAGCGTTTCGTGATGTCATCCTGATTAAAGATTTTCATTTAATCAGCGGCGTGGCCGCGCTTCTGGTCACTGCGTTTGCCACCAATATGATTTTAGGCCAGTTCAAACCCGGTTTCGAAGCCCAGCCCGTCGCCCACACGCAACACATCTGGAACTTTCTGGGCATGGCGCTTTCGGGTCTGGCTTTTGTCCTTGCGGGCGGTTGTCCGGGACGCCAGCTTTTCCTCTCCGGCGAAGGCGATATGGATGCGGCGATTTTCGCCACTGGCATGATCGTTGGAGCAGGCATCGCGCATAACTTCGCCATGGCATCGTCTCCCAAGGGCATTGGCGCATTCGGTCCGGCGGCTGTGGTTGTCGGATTCTTGTTCTGCCTGGTCATTGGCTTTACGCAACGCGATAAAATTTCCGCGTAATATTCTGGAAGGAGAATGAATGATGAGTATAAAAAAAGTAGACGCCCGTGGTTTGTCCTGCCCGCAGCCGGTAGTCTTGACGGACCGAGCCATCGCGGAAGGCAATACCGAAATCGAAGTCCTGGTGGATAATGAAGTATCGTGTGAAAACGTTCAACGCATTTCGCATAAAAGAGGATTTAAGACTCAGGTGCGGCAAGAGGGATCTGATATCATTGTTACCGCAACAAAGTCGTAAGAGAAACATTCTTCGCTCGGCGCAAGAATGACTTGTTTTTGACCGAGACAAGCCTCCCTTAAAGCAAAACGCCGGCGGCTCTTCATCAGAGCCGCCGCTTATTTTTATACGGGAGCCTTTGCGCGGTTGACGCAAGCTTGGACATCTTGATGACGGGCCTCAGGATGCGGATGATTCGGTGATCTGTAAAGATAGAAGAAGAGAGAAACCATGAAATTTTTCGGCGCAAAAGAAAAATCCGTATTTGAAGGCGGCGGCCTTGTTCTTTTCCAGACCGTGGAGGAGGCCATTACGGCGGAATAAATTATTAAAGGCAGCGGGAACGAATCCAAACTGGTCGCGCCGCCGCCGCATTTGCGCAAAGGCTGCGATCTGGCGCTGAGCGCCGCCGGAGTTTCCGAATAACACTGCCTGCAACACAAGACAGGAATCGTTACGAAATGACGATTTTGCCGGGATGATCGGCCACCACCTCGCCTACAACCGCCGCATCTTCAACGCCCTGGGCCCGCATCCGCTCCACCAGCGCATCGGCCCGTCCTGCCGGAAGGCTGAAAAACAGGCCGCCCGCCGTTTGCGGATCGAAACAGAGATCATAAATCCAGTCCGGGCAAGACGGCTTCTTTTCGATGAGCGCCTGGCGAAAATTCCGGTTGCGGTACAGGCCGCCGGGAATCATGCCCATTTCCACCAGATCCTGTATGCCGTCGAGCACGGGCAGGGCCGAAGAAAAAATCAAAAGCCCCACGCCGGAATCTTCGATGGACTCGCAGGCATGGCCGAAAAAGCCGAATCCGGTAATATCCGTGCAGGAGTGAATTTCACCCGCTGCGATCATCAATTCCGAGGCTTTTTTGTTGAGCGTCGCCATGCACGCCGTCGTCCGGCGGATCATGTCCGGCCCGGCCGAACCGGCTTTGATGGCCGTGCTGACAACGCCTGTTCCCAGCGGTTTGGTCAGAATCACCCGGTCGCCGGGCTTCGCGCCCCGGTTAAACAGAATTTTTGCTGGATGTATCAGACCGGAGACGGAAAGACCGTACTTGAGCTCGTTGTCTTCCACGCTGTGGCCGCCGACCAGAAGCACACCCGCCTCCCGCATCTTATCCAGGCCGCCTCGCAGCACATCCCGCAGAATACTTTTGTCCATGGTCTTGATCGGAAAGCAGACAATGTTCATTGCCGTTATGGGTCGCCCGCCCATCGCGTAAACGTCATTGATGGAATTCGTCGCGGCGATCTGACCGAACATGTAGGGATCGTCCACGATCGGCGTAAAAAAATCGAGCGTTTGCACCAGCGCAAGGTCATCGGAAAGTTTATACACGCCCGCGTCTTCCGCGTGTTCATACCCGGTCAGAAGATTCGGATCGGATATCAGCGGTAAATCGCACAAAATATCGGACAGGTCGCCCGGACCGATTTTGCAGGCTCAGCCCGCGCCCTGGACGGTTTCCGTCAATCTTAGTGTTTTTTCTTCTTTCATTCTTTTTAACCTTTTTGTGAAACTATCAGACATAAAACAAACATCGGGGCGTTTTGCCGCCTCGCCGCAACACTCCACACTTCTTCGTCCAAAAGATTACACCAAAAAGGGGGATAAGACGTCATAAAAAATGGTTATTATTTTGATGGCATTATTCCTTTCCGGAATTCGTTTGCGTTTTGCCTCTGTTGGCCGCGCGATACGACATCCCCAGCTGCATGGCCGCCGCATGAAGACTGCGCTCTTTGTCGATAGCTTGAAGGATATTGTCTCTGCCTCTGCCAAAGAGCGCTTTGCCGTCTTTTTAATCCAGTTTTTATGCTACATACCTTCGTTGAGAATGTTTCCGTAAACTCGTTGAGTTTATAAACCTCATCTCTTCCGTTTTGCCACCGGCGTAACTCTCCTGAAATTCCGATTGTGCTGCCTGACATCAAATGGAAGGGCAGTCAAACGGAAAACTTTTTCAAGCATCGATTGACCTTTGACTTATAAATAGCGCGCGCACCCGTCGGAGCCTCTTAAGATGGAAACGCTTCGGCTGCATGCGTGTTGAATACTTAAAATGCTTGACTCGATTATCGTCATATGCTTTATATAGCATATGTCATAAAAGACATATTATACAGACAAAAGCTCTTTTTAAGAGTTCAATACGAATGAGAGAAAGGAAGATGAAAATGAATGCAGCTGCAAAAACGTATCAAAAGGGT
>CAZGDK010000038.1:0-25909 GCA_964525155.1 uncultured Smithella sp.
TCGTTAACATTTGGGCGTGAACTTCCAGCCCGATGACGGTTTCAAAATCCATTATAATGCAGGCCTCCTTTTTTCAATGGCGGTGCTCTTTTCAAACGCCTGTGCAATTTGCAGCAGCTTGCCTTCTTCAAAGTGATTGGCGAGCAACTGCACGCCCAGGGGCAGACCGGCCCTGGTATATCCGCACGGCACCGACATGCCGGGAATGCCGGCCAGATTGGTGGAGATGGTGAAAATATCGGACAGATACATCTGGAGCGGATCATCCGTCTTCTCGCCGATTTTAAACGCGGGCGTAGGCGTCGTGGGCGTGAGAATGACGTCGCACTTTTTAAACGCTTCGTCAAAGTCGCGGCGGATGAGCGCCCGCACCTGCGAGGCCTTGCCGTAGTACGCGTCGTAGTAGCCGGCGGAAAGCGAGTAGGTGCCGATCATGATGCGGCGTTTGACTTCCGCGCCGAAGCCCTGCATGCGGGTCTTCTGATACATTTCGGCAAGATCACGCGCATCCGCCGTGCGGAAGCCGTATCTCACGCCGTCGTAGCGCGCCAGGTTCGACGAGGCCTCCGCCGGCGCGATAATGTAATATACCGCGACGCAGTACTTCGTATGCGGCAGCGATATCTCCACCGTCTCAGCGCCGCAGTTTTTAATGGTTTCAATCGCATCTTGCACGCCGGCGGACACTTCCGGATCGATGCCTTCGATAAAATATTCTTTGGGGATGCCGACTTTCCAGCCGGAAATGTCGCGGTTTAAAAACTGGCGATAGTCGGGAACTTCGGCCTGAACCGAGGTGGACTCTTTCGGATCATGACCGGCAATGGCGTTCATCATAATGGCGCAGTCTTCCACGTCCTTGGTGAACGGGCCGATCTGGTCGAGCGACGAGGCAAACGCGATCAGTCCGAAGCGCGACACGCGGCCGTACGTGGGCTTGAGACCCACCACGCCGCACAGCGCCGCGGGCTGGCGGATGGAGCCGCCCGTGTCCGACCCGATGGAGGCGATGCATTCATCCGCCGCCACCGCCGTGGCCGACCCGCCGCTGGAGCCGCCGGGAATCCGGGTGAGATCCCAGGGGTTGCGCGTCGGCCCGAAATACGAGGTTTCCGTGGAGGACCCCATGGCAAATTCGTCCATGTTCGCCTTGCCGACAAACACGGCCCCGGCCGCGGCCAGCTTTTCGACAACCGTTGCGCTGTAAGGCGGCACGAAGTTATGCAAAATGTGCGAACCGCACGTCGTCGGGATGCCCTTCGTGCATAAAATGTCCTTGAGTGCAATGGGAATGCCGGTAAGCGCCTGAATGTCTCCCTTTTTAATGTTCTCGTCGGCTTTGGCGGCCTTAGCAAACGCTTCGTCTTTCATCAGGCGGATGAAGGAATGCACCCGCTCTTCCACCGCGTCGATGCGCGAGAAAACGGATTCGGTAATCTGCGTAGCCGACACCTCGCCTCGGCGAATCTTGTCTTGTAATTCATGAATGGTTAACGAATATAACTCCATAAACTCCTCTTCTCTTTATACAAATCTGTTTGCTTTTCGTTTCAATGGAACTCTTTTGTATGGCGAACCGAAACGACAACCGGCGTAGGGAACAGTCGCGACTGTTCCCTACAATAATTAATCGATCACCTTGGGCACGCGGAAAAATTCGCCGCGCGCATCCGGCGCGTTGGCAATCGCTTTTTGTGTGCCCAGAGATTCGGCCACCCGGTCTTCGCGAAACGCGTTGGTCACGGCAATGGCGTGCGTCATGGGTTTCACCCCGGTGGTGTCCAGTTCATTGAGCTGGTCGATATACAATAAAATATCGTTGAGCTGCGCGGTAAATTTTTCTTTTTCCGCATCGCTTACGTCCAGCCGCGCCAGTTTCGCGACATATTCCACATCCGATATGCTTAACTTCAAAATATCCTCCTCTATAGTACATCCCAGTACATCTTCTGCTGGGAGATGACCCTCTTGATCACATCCGCATTGTGCTCGTCTGCTTCATCCTCCAATGCGGCAAGTTTTGCTTCCCCCACATGCGTTTCATCCGACATTTCGGCGAGCATCGCCTTGACCGACGCGGTAAGCCCGCCCACATGATAGCCGCCTTCCAGCACGACCACCAGTTTTCCGCCGCAGCACTCGTCCGCTAAATTGAGCAATATGCGTGCCATGGCGGCATATCCTTCCGGCGTGACGCGCATGCCGCCCAGCGGGTCTTTCAAATACGTGTCGAAGCCCGCCGACACCAGAATCAACTCCGGTTGGTAAGCCCGGGCAATCGGAACCAGAATTTTACGAAGCGCACGAACAAACGTGCCGTTTCCGCCTCCGGACCGCAACGGCACATTCACCGTATAGCCCAGACCCATGGCCTCGCCCGCCTCCGTCATACCGCCGGTTCCGGGATAGTAGGGGTACTGGTGCATGGAAAAATACAGCACCCGCCGGTCCGTATAAAACATCTTTTGCGTGCCGTTGCCGTGATGCAGATCCCAGTCAACAATCAGGATTTTGTTAACGCCGTGTTTTTTGCGCGCATGCATCGCGCCGATGGCGATATTATTAAACACGCAAAAACCGGCCGAGTTTCCGGCGCCGGCATGATGGCCGGGCGGACGCACCAGCGCAAACGCATTATCGACCTCGCCGGTCATGACGGCGTCCACGGCGTTGCAAAAACCGCCCACAGCCAATTTCGCGATTTCATATGTTTCGGGACTGGTCATCGTATCCGGATCAAGAATGACATAATCTTTTCCGGCGGTGGACGCCACATAATCAATATAAGGCAGCGTGTGCATGTAGGCGATTTCATCGTGCGTGGCTTCGCGCGGATCAATTTCGGTATACTTCCAGGACATGTCGGGATTATCCAGCATTTCATAAACGGACGCAAGCCTAGCCGGGCTCTCCGGATGAGAAGCCCCGGCGGAATGATGCAAATATCTGCGATCTTTGACGATTCCTACTTTGCGCGACATGGCTTATTATCTTTCCATTCCTGGCGTCAATAACGGGCAGACATGTACCATAGATGATGGGAAAGCGCAAATATTACGGCAAGCTATCGCGTGCAGGCGGTAGGCTGTTCGGGAGACAATCGTTAGATGACCAGATTGGTATTTATTTGTGTGAATACAGATGGTATAGACGAAAAAAAAGTCGGAGTACTATCAATCATGAAACGATGGGTCACGTTGTTTGCTGTTCTTCTTTTGATGTGCGTTTGCGCGCCGGCGCAGGCGGCTGTGGATTCCTGCGACAAAATTGTGGAAGCCCTTAATGCAAAACTTTCGCCTGCCATTGATGAGGCTGAACTGGTGGATGTTCTACAAACGCTCAATGCCACGAGCAACAAAAAGCTGCCGGATAAATTCGTCACCAAGGCCCAGGCGCGCAAGGCGGGATGGAGGCCCGGTAGAGATCTCTGGTCGGTGAAGGCGTTGAAAGGCTCCAGCATGGGAGGAGACCGGTTCGGTAACTTTGAGGGGCGTCTGCCGAAAGGCCAGTGGCGCGAGGCGGACCTGGACTATCAAGGCGGCAAGCGGGGCGGAAAACGCCTGGTCTTTTCCAAAAACGGCAAACGCTTTGTCACCGTCGATCATTATGAAACCTTTACGGAGGTGCCGACATGCCGGTAAAACGCTACACCCTCAACGGCCGCAACATCCAGTCGCTTGATGATTTCTACGATCAGATTTCGGCAAAACTTTCCTTGTCCGCGCATTTCGGCCGCAATCTGGATGCTCTGTGGGATGTTTTGACAACGGATATTGAAGGACCGTTTGAAATTTTCTGGAAAGAGGCCGATGCGTCGAAAAAAGCCCTGGGCAAGGATTTTGATCGTGTTTTAAAAATGCTGAAAAAGATCGATGATGAGCGGGGCGATTTCAAATTGAAGATTGAAAAATAATCTTCTTCCCGATCTCAAAAAGCCGTTTGCAGACATCGTAACCCCGCGCAAAAATTGGGGCAGATCAGATGCACGGGCGCATAATGACTATGCGCAGCGGTCGTCAAAATTCCTTACAAAGACTAAATTTTCGGTATTTAAGTTAATAAGCCGAATTTATTACTATTACCGTTAACAGGCCCCCTCTGAAACATAAAATCAGTGTCGAAATTACTTACAATTTTTATCCCGCACCAAAACAGGTTTTCCAGACATCAATAATATTAGCAACTTATAAATCGGGCACATTTGATGCGTGTTTTTGCATAAAACCTTTCTCAAACTCTTTTCTGCGACTTTTTACGAAATAAGCACGTTTCTTCCTGTTCTCATCAGATATCATTCTCTTACTTTCATCGTCGCACGGTGATTCCGGGTATTTTTTAGTGCCCGCGTTTAGTTGGAAGGGCGTTGTGTGTAGTTAACTATTTTTCAAGCGTCGCTTCAGACGTATCGAAAGAAAGGAGGCAGTTAGCATGAAAAAAATTGTCGCAATGTTAACCTTAATGCTTTGTGTTTTTTTTCTGGCGACATCCGCCATGGCCGTCACCTACGCAACAGAGGTAACAAAAATCTCTCGAGGTGATACAACCATCGGGAATTATCCGGGATACTATGGCGGCAGTTACCCGGGGTCTTATCCGGTAACGCTTACGGAAGCACAGGCCAAGGCCGCGGTTTTGGGAGCGCCCGATGCTAATTTTCTGTCTTTGCCGGGACTAGACGATACTCCTCCGGGAAGCGGATTCCCATACGCCTATGTTGAAGTCGCCTTCGGCGGTAATTTTAACGCCGACAGCGATCTATACATCACGGAACTTGGAAATAATTATGAATCCGCGCTGGTTTGGATTTGGACGCTAAATGGCGGTAATGTCCAGACCACATTTATGAGAAGCGCTAGCGACACCATCGTCATCGATTTGAAACCCTACGAAACCCTCATGAATTCCATGGGCGGTGCATTTACCAAAGTGGGAATCGGTGGGTTGGATGATTTGGGCGCTTCCTACGGCTTTGACCTTGATGCCGTCGGAGTCGATGCGCTTGTCGGCGTGCCGGAACCGGCCACCCTGCTTTTGCTTGGCTTCGGTCTTCTCGGATTGGCGGGTATCAGGAGAAAAAATCAGGGATAAATAACATCGGAAACGCACCATAAAAAAGGCGATGCCGCAAGGCGTCGCTTTTTTTATGATGTCCTGACAAAGAGGGTCCTGCCCGCATCTTTCCCTATTCGGTTTGGCACGCCCATGCGTATGATTTTGAAAGAGTCGCACCCCGTTAGGTTTTCAAAAGCCACTTTGCCGCTCAGGAACGTTTTTTCAGAACGGACGCGAATTTGGACGCTAGATGTCGCCGTGGCGGTAGGCGATCTCCAGACAGTGGTTGATCTCCGATGCCCGCGCCAGATAAAATAAAATATGTTTTTCACGCGGAACCGCGATTTCGAGATGATCAAGCACCTCCCAGTGCGGCTCGGCGATGGCCACGGCAATATCGTTTTCGTCATCTAAAACAATAATCCGGTTTTTCAGGGCGTAGCGTTCCCCTACGGCCGTCTGCATGGCCGGAATCACAATGTAATCCTTAAGCGAGATCACCGGCATGCTGAAATGGGCGGAAAGGGCTTCAAGATATTGCGTCTCATTGATGAAGCGCCGACGAATCATCAATTTTGCCAGATACTCGTGCCGTCCCCGGCCTTTCAGTTCCAATTGCTCATGAAGCGCTTCGAAGAGCTGCTTTCTTGTAATAAAGTTCAGTTCGACCAGGATTTCGCCGACTTTTTTTCTTTTTTTGGAGTAGTACAGCCCTTTGATAATTTTAGACTGCGGACATCCCATTTCGACCAGAATCTGCCCCAGATACTTGGCCGGTTCCTGTTTCTGGCGCTCCAACGCTTCGCTTAACTCCGATGGCGTGATGATGCCTTTGGCCACCAGCGTCTTTCCGATGCTGTCGGGGATAAGAGGAATCTGCTCCGGAAGCGGCTCCGGAATCAACTCCGCAACCGGCTCCTGACTATTCACATCCTCCTCTTGCGTCAGTGGATTTTCCTCAAGGACTTCCTCCGGCGGATCATCAAACCGCGGGGGCCTATATTCCGGGACAAACTCCCTGGGCAGACGCGGTGGAAAATTTTTCCCCCCAAACCGGATAAGCCCGGAAAGAGAATCCATAAGCGCCCTGAAAAATTTCATAACAGAACAAACCTTTTGATCAATATTCCATTATCGTTTTGCCAGGCATCAGGCCTTTGCAAAACGATAATGGATCCCGAATCGTTCATACGCGGCGCGCTCCAGCGCTTCCCGATGCTGCGGGTGCGCAATGCTGATCATGAGCCGGGCGCGCTCCTGAAGCGAGCGGCCGTAAAGGTTCACCGCGCCGTATTCCGTCACCAGCCAGTGAACGTGCGCGCGCGTGGTCACAACGCCCGCGCCCGGCAGCAAAACCGGCGCAATCTTGCTTCCCCCTTTTTCCGTGACCGAAGGCAGAGCGATGATGGCTTTTCCGCCTGGTGAGCGCGACGCGCCATAGACAAAATCCACCTGTCCGCCCACGCCGGAATAAAATTTTATTCCCAGCGAATCGGAACAAACCTGACCGGTCAAATCGACCTGCAGCGCCGAATTAATGGCCGTCATTTTCGGATTTTTCGAAATGACAAACGGATCATTGGTGTAGCCGACATCCATCATGAGCACCTCGATGTTGCGATGCGTAAAGTCATAAAGCCGCTTCGAGCCCAGTAGGAATGTCGCCACCATCTTGCCCCGATCAATGGCTTTTTGTGCGCCGTTGATTACGCCTTTTTCCACCAGGGCAATGACGCCGTCGGCAAACATCTCCGTATGAATGCCCAGATTTTTGTGGCCGCCCAATTGCGCCAAAACCGCGTTGGGAATCGCGCCAATGCCCATCTGGAGGGTCGCTCCGTCTTCGATCAGCTCCGCGCAATGAAGGCCGATGGCTTTTTCGATCTCGTTGGGGGCGGCAAAATGAGCCGTTTCCAGCGGCGTGTCGTCTTCCACAAAGATGTCGATTTGATCCGATGAAATGACCGCATCGCCGAACGTGAAGGGAACATGAGGATTAATCACGGCAATCACGGTTTCGGCTACTTCGATGGCCGCAAGCGTCGCATCGACGGAGGTCCCCAGCGATACAAAACCGTGTTCATCCGGCAGGCTCGCCGTAATCATCGCCACGTTGCAGGGCAGATATTTTTGACGGTAGAGGCGCTGCGTTTCTCCCAGAAAGACGGGAATGTAATCGGCAAACCCTGCCTGCGTCTGACGCCGTACATTCGCCCCGACGAAAAAAGAATCGAGTTGAAAAATTCCTTCAAATTCCGCGTCGGCGTAAGGCGCGGGGCCTTCCGTGTGGAGATGATGGAGATGGACGCCGCGCAGGTCGCCTGCGCGCCCGCGTCGGCAAAGCGCCTCCACCAGACACTGCGGCGTCACGGCCACGCTGCTTAAATGGATGTGGTCGCCTGATTTGACGACCTGCACCGCCTCATCGGGCGTTACGTTATGTATGGATTTTCCGCTCATGGGTAACTGTATTTTTTGGGATTACTATGGCAAATATCCGCTTGATTAGCAAGGACGGAGAAAAAGGTTGATAGCCTGTTAGACAAGTAGGCGTTAGGTTTATAGGGAGTCGCTTTCAACGCGATTGTTAAAATTAAGGGCCGCAGACCCACAAAACAGTCTTACAGCCCGTAGGGAACGGTCGCGACCGTTCTCTACATTGATGACAGAAACTCTCTGATATCCCTTGCAAGCTCGCCGGGCTTTTCCAGATGGACGGCATGGCCGCAGTTTTCGTAAATGATCATGCGGGCTCCGGGCAGGGCCTTGTGGAAATCTTCGGCCAATTGAATGGGAAAGATGGGATCGTCTTTGCCCAGAATGATCAGGGTGGGCTGCATCATCTTGTGTGCCCGGCCATTGTTGTCAAAGGCGTTGCAGGCGCCCATCTGGCGCAAAAAAGCCTCCAGCGGCTGTATATTTTTCAAGCGCAGGGCGGCGCTTTTTTCAATGACGTCCGGATGTTTTTCAGCAAAACCCGGCGCGGCCATCAGCGTCAGATCAATGCGATAAATCTGGTCGGGTGTCTTGCCCGCAATGGCGGACGCAACCTTCTCCCAAAACGGCTTTCCCAGGGCCAGCACTTTTTCGCCGCCCAGGCCGGTGGCGATCAAAACCAGTTTATCGACCATCGATGGCCAGGTCAGTGCGATTTCCTGCGCGATAAACCCGCCCATCGACAGTCCGGCAATGTGAGCTTTTTCAATCCCCAGGGCCTTGAGCAGCCCCACCGTGTCGGAGGCCATGAGCGCGATGCTGTATTCCTCGTCGGGTTTGTCGCTTCGGCCGATACCGCGGTTATCGAGCGCAATCACGCGAAAATCGCGGGACAGCTCTTCAATCTGCGCAAACCACAAATCCATGGGAAACGCCAGGCCGTTGATCAAAATCAGCGGCTCGCCGGCTCCCTTTTCTTCATAATAAATGGATATTCCGTTGACAGTTACGTAAGGCATAATGAAATGAATCCCCCTCCGTGGGAAATGTAGGGAACGGTCGCGACCGTTCCCTACATCCGTGATTTAAACCGCTTCAATGGCCATGGCCATACCCTGGCCGCCGCCAATACACAAAGATGCAAGCCCCAGAGAAACTTTACGTCGTTTCATCTCGTTTGCCAGCGCCAGAACAATGCGCGCGCCCGAGCAACCGACCGGATGGCCGATGGAAATGGCCGAACCGTTGACGTTGGTGATATCCCAGGGAATGTTGAGCTCTCGCAGGCAGGCAATGGCCTGCGAGGCAAAGGCTTCGTTGAGTTCAAAAAGACCATAATCTTTGATGGAAGTGCCGGTGATCCGCAGCAGTTTGCGGACGGCGGGCACAGGCCCTAATCCCATGTAAGCGGGATCGACACCGCCGGAGGCGTACCCTTTAATTCGGGCCAGGGGTTTGAGTCCCATCGCCTTGGCTTTGTCTTCACTCATGATCAGCATGGCCGCCGCGGCGTCGTTGATGCCGGAGGCATTGCCGGCGGTAACCGTTCCATCTTTCTTGAACGCCGTACCCAGTTTGGCCAGCTTTTCCATGCTGGTTTCCATGGGACGTTCGTCGGTATCAAACACTTTCGGATCACCTTTTTTCTGCGGAACGGAAACCCCTACGATTTCATCTTTCAGGATGCCGCTTTTAATGGCGTTGAGCGCGCGGGTATGGCTTTCCAGACTTAACTTATCCTGCTCGTCGCGGGCAATGCCGTAACGTGCCGCGATGTTTTCGGCGGTGATGCCCATGTGGTAGCCGTAAAATATCTCATACAGGGCGTCAAAAACCATCAGATCCATGGTTTTGCCGAAAGGCATATCCATCCGATGACCCCAGCGGGCCTTGGGCAAACCGATCGGAACATCGCTCATATTTTCCATCCCGCCGGCAATGACGACTTCGTTATCTCCTGCCTTAATAGTTGAAGCAGCCAGAGCGATGGCTTTCATACCGGAGGCGCAGACTTTGTTGACGGTAATGGCGGTTGTTTCCTTGGGAAGACCGGCGCGGATCATCGCCTGGCGTCCGGCATTCTGCCCCTGTCCCGCTCCAATCACATTGCCCATGATCACTTCATCCACGGCGATTTCTTTGAGGCCGTCGGCCCATTTGTCATATTGTTGTTCAACCGGACAAAGCCCCTCGCTTTTAGCCGTATCGGGAGCGTCTTCTTTGGCGTGCGCGGGCAGAGCCGGTTTGAGCCCCGCTTTCATTAACGCTTCCCGAATAACAAGCGCTCCCAGGTCTTTGGCGGGAACGTCCTTTAATGAGCCGCCGAAGGCTCCTACGGCGGTGCGGACGCCGCTGACTATGACTGCGTTTGGCATAATACTTCTACCTCCTTGATCTTTCTATGTATTTTTTACGCCATGCCGGCGGCATGACTGATTCGCATTCAATAAACCCCATCCCTTACCATCCAATCGGCTGGGAAGTATTCCATAATTGGCAGGTTATGGCAAGAATGATTTAGTCAGGCGACACAGGCGCGATATGATTGTTCAGAGCCTTCCGGACCAGCGCCGCCAGGATCTCGCGGGTGAGCGGCTTCATCACAAACGCACGGATGCCGATGGCCGCGGCTTTTTCGCTGTTCATGTAATCGCTGTAGCCCGTACAGAGAATAATGGCCTGGTCGCGGCGCAATTTCAGCATTTCGAGGGCCAGCTCGCCGCCGGACATGGACGGCATGTTCATGTCGGTAATCACCAGATCAAACGACCCGGGATCGGCCGCATAGATTTTGAGCGCCTCGGGGCTCTCGGTGCAGCCCGTGACCGAATACCCCAGGCTCGAAAGCATCCTGCAGCCCAGGTCGACCAGATCCGGTTCGTCATCGACAAACAAAACTCGCTCATGGCCGCGTGGAATGATTTTGGACTCGGGAATGGCTTCAGCCTCCTGCGCGTCTTCAATGACGGGAAGATAGACGTTGAACGTCGCCCCGCAGCCCGGCAGACTTTCCACGCCGATGCCTCCGCCATGATCATAAACGATGCCGCAGACCACCGCCAGCCCCAGCCCCGTTCCCTCGCCGGGTTTCTTCGTGGTAAAGAAAGGGTCGAAAAGCCGTCCGACATGCGCCGGATCAATGCCCTGTCCGGTGTCCGCAATGGCAAGCCTGGCGTAGCGGCCGGGCGTCAGATTCAAGTCCCGGCAAAAGGCTCTGTCTTGAATGTCTTCACAGCTCAGATGAACGCTCAAGAGGCCGCCTTTTTCGCCCATGGCATGGACGGCGTTGGTGCAGATGTTCATGAGCACCTGATGCATTTGGGTATAGTCCGCATTGATGACGACCGGCTTGTCCGCCAGCTCGATGCGAATCTCGACTGTTGTGGAAATGGTGGCGCGCAGGAGTTTGAGCGCCTCTTGGATCACGCTTCGGACATCCATCGGCTTTTGATCCTTTTCCACATGGCGGCTGAAGGCCAGAATCTGTTTGATGAGATTGCGGGCCCGCTCCGCCGCGTTGAGAATCTGCCGGATGTTGCGCGAAGCGGCCGCATCCGCCTGCATCGCGATCAGCTCGGTATACCCAATGATGCCGCTTAAAATATTGTTGAAGTCGTGCGCGATCCCGGCGGCGAGCGTGCCGATGGCCTCCATCTTCTGGGCCTTGAACAGTTGCTGTTCGAGCTTCCGGCGTTCGTCATCGGCCTGTTTCAAGGCGCTGATGTCGCGGCCGCTGGTGCGGATGCCGAGAAAATGGTTTTGCGCGTCGTACACCGGCTGCCAGGAAACGGAAAGCCAGAATACCGACCCGTTTTTGCGCAGGCAGCGCACCTCATAGTTTTCACCGCGCGTGCCGGCAAGCGCCTGACAAAAATATTCTTTAAACAGCGGACGGTCCTCATAGGCAATCATCACTTGCACAAAGTCGGGCATGGCCAGAACCTCCGCGGCTGGATAGCCCGTGATCCGTTCCACGGCGGGATTGACCCACAGGTAGGTTCCGTCGGGCGCAAACCAGGATTCCCAGTTGATCGTATAGTTGGCGATGGTTTTGAATTTTTCCTCGCTTTGAAGCAGCGCTGCTTCCGCGAGGCGGCGGCTTGTGCGGGATTTCGATTCGGCCAGCTCCCGTTCGATGGCCGGGCACAGGCGCGAAAGATGGTCCTTGAGAATGTAGTCGTGCGCGCCCCGGCGCATGCATTCCACGGCGACTTCTTCGCCGATGCTGCCCGACACGATCAGAAGCGGAATGTCAAGGCCCGCTTCTTTCACCAGGGCGATGGCGTCGAATCCGCCAAACCCCGGCAGTTTGAAATCGCACAGAATTACATCCCACGGTTCGCCGGCCAGGGCACGGGCCATGGCCTCGGCCGTTTCCACCCGCCGGGCTTCAGGTTCAAAGCCGCCCTTGCCAAGCGCGCGCAGCACCAGCAGCGCATCATCTTCGGAATCTTCAACCAGCAATACTTTCAAAGAGGCCAACGTTTTATCTCCCCGGCCAAGCCGTTTTACATTTTAAACGAAAAGCGTTCCTCTTGAAACAGACGCACGCAAACGTCCACCGCCTCGGCGTCATAGAGAGCGCCTTTGTTTCGGGTAATTTCATCGATCGCCACCTCAATCCCCAGCGACGGGCGGTAAGGCCGGTGCGACGCCATGGCCTCCACCACGTCGGCTACCATTAAAATCTTCGATTCCGGAAGAATCTCGTCGCCTTTTAAATGATGCGGATACCCCGAACCGTTGATGCGCTCGTGGTGCTCCACCACCATCCGGGCAATCGGCCAGGGAAAATCGATGTCCTTTAAAATGTCGAACCCGGCCTGCGCGTGCGTCTTCACCAGCATAAACTCGACGTCGGTGAGCCGCGTGGGCTTGGTGAGAATTTCCGCGGGAATGGCGATTTTTCCCAGATCGTGAATGGTTGCGGCCATGCGCAAGCCTTCAATCCGGTTGGTCGCAAGCTTCATCTCCGTGGCGATCGCGCGCGCCAGATCGGCCACCCGTCTTTGATGCCCCGCCGTGTAGGGATCGCGCGATTCCACCATCACCGCCATGGCGTTGACCGTCGCGCCCAGCGATTTGCGCAGGCGCTCCAGCGTATCGAGGCGGTCCTGATTCATCTGCCGCAGTTCCGAAATATCGCGCACGATGCCCCGAAAGCCCACCGGCTTGCCGATGTTGTTGGTCAGCAGCGCAAACGACGACTGCACGCGCCTTGTGGAGCCGTCTTTCTGAATAATTTCAAAATCAAACAGGCGGTCGGGCTTGCCCGTCTGGAACACCCTGTTGTGGGCCTGAAACAGGCGTTCGGCGGTTTCCGAATCCGTGTAGGACCGGCTGTTCATCCCCATCAATTCTTTTCCGGGATACCCCCAGATGCGGCACAGGGCGTTGTTGAAAAACGTAAAATTGCCGGACAGGTCCGTTTCAAAATAGCCGTCGCCGATGATTTCCAAAATGGTGCGGTATTTTTCTTCACTCAAGCGCAGCGCTTCCTCGGCCTCCTTTTGCTTGACGCGCATCTCCTTCTTTTCCAGCTCCCGCTCCACCGCAAGCCCGAGGCGCGCGAGATTGCCCTTCATGATATAGTCGCTGGCGCCCCGGTGAATGCAGTCCAGCGCCGTCTCCTCGCCGATGGCGCCGGAGACCATGATGAGCGGAATGTCCAGCGCCATCATTTTAACCAGCGCGATGGCGTCCAGGCCGCTGAACCCCGGCATGTGATAGTCACAGAGAATGATATCCCACCCTCCGTCCACCAGCGCCACGGACATTTCGTCGGCGTTTTGCACCCGGTGCGCCGAAGGCTCATAACCGCTGCGCTTGAGGGTCCGAAGCAAAAGCAGCGCGTCGTCTTCCGAATCTTCCACCATTAATACTTTCAAAGGTTTTAACATGACTTCACCTCATCCTTATTTTCCTTCTAATAGTTCTTCAGAAATATTTTTTTGTCATTCCGGGCTTGACCCGGAATCCAGACGTCGTCCCCGCGCAGGCGGGAAACCAGTTCAATTAATACTGGATTCCCGCCTGCGCGGGAAACCCTCATGTCCCTCGTGACGCCACGTGGGCATGAAAATAGGATCTTTGATATTACTACGGAATTTGCGCTATTTTCGTAGTAATGACCACTTGCGGTCTTTGATGCCTCCTGATGTATAAAGTGTTAGACGCACAAAGCTATTCCCCTAACGTAAAATAAAACGCCGCTCCTTTGCCTGTTTCCCCTTCCGCCCAGATGCGGCCGCCGTGCCGGTGCACAATCCGCTGAACAGTGGCCAGACCGATGCCGGTGCCCGGATACTCTTCGGCACGGTGCAGACGCTGAAAGGCCGTAAAAATTTTTTCCACGTATTTCATGTCAAAGCCCGCACCGTTGTCGCGCACCTGAACAACGGTCCCGCCGTCTCGCCTGTCCGCTTTGAATTCAATGCGCGCCTGGTCGCAATGCTCCGTGAACTTCCAGGCGTTTTCCAGAAGATTGGTCAGCAGGATGCTCATCAGATTGGGGTCGGCGCGGACAACAACGCCGTCCTGAATCTCGACGGTCACGTCGCGCGACGGATTGATTTTGCAAAACTCCTCGATAATCTCGCGCGCCTTGCGGCTTATATCCACATCCTGCAAGCGCATCTCCTGCCGCGTCACGCGCGATAGATTCAGCATGTCGTCAATCAGCTGACCCATATTCTGCGCCGCTCGGCGGATGCGCTTAAGATAATCCCGTCCCTCCGCATCGAATTTGTCCGCATAGTCTTCCTCCAGAATATTGCTGAATCCGTCGATGGTTCGAAGCGGGGCTCGCAGGTCATGCGACACGGAATAACTGAACGCCTCCAGTTCGCGGTTCACCGCTTCGAGAGACTGATTGGCGGATGTCAGGCTTCGGGCGCTCTCGTTGAGATCGTCCACCAGATTTAAAAGCGCCAGCTGGCTGTCGCGCAGTTCGCGGGTCCGCTGGGCCACTTTTTGCTCCAGCCCATCTTTTAAGAAGCGCAAGGCGTCCTCAGTGTGCTTGCGCTCCGTAATGTCCTGGACCACCACGATATATTTTCGGCCCGCCTGGTCCTCCTCTTTAAGAAAGGATGCGGTGAAAAAGGCGGGAAAGGCTTCGCCGCTCTTGCGCAGCAGCGCGACTTCGAATCGCACAACTCTTCTTCCCTGGGTCACGGCGTTTTGAAAAATCTCGCCGCCGCGGAGGTATTCCGTCTCGTCTGGAAAAAACATCCGGCTGTTTTTTCCCAAAATATCCTCCCGCAAATAGCCGAACATGCCCGCGGCGGCGTCATTGGCGTATTCAATCACCCGCTCGGGAAACGTGACGACAAAAACGGCGTCCGCCATCGTATTGGTCAGACGCTCAAGATACATCTTACTTTCCCGGAGAGCGTCTTCCATCTGGTGGCGAGAGGTGTTATCCCGGATGAAAAAGCCGGTCCGGGCGCTTCCGTCCGGGCTGAAAAAAACCGTCGATGACATCTCGCCTTCGAATGTGCCGCCGTCCTTGCGCTTAAATCGCAGTGTTCCGTTAAAACTTCCACTTCGTGCATGCTCTTGAAGCGCGGCGGGCAGCCGGGGGTCCGTCGAATCGACAATGCCGTCTCTCCCGATTTGGCGGAGTTCCTGCGCCGTTTGCCCGAAAAGACGGCAGGCGGCGGGATTGGCGTCATGAATGCGGCCGTCGCTGGATGTCAACAAAATTGCGTCGAGACTGGATTCAAACAGCAGCCGGTAGCGCTCTTCGCTTTCGGCGGCGGCCTCGCTTTTCTGAATGGCCAGAAGGTGGTCCGCAAGAATTTTTCCGGCCAGAATCGTCGCCAGCGGATACAACACCATGATGGGCAGCGCCATGCGTTTTAAAGTCGTAAGGGCCATGACGCCGGGCAGTGTCATCATCAGGGCCAGCATCGCCAGATGCACGGCCAAACCCATCAGGTATAGCGAGAAGACGGAGGGGGTGCGGACAAACGGCTTGAGGCGGTAATGCACAGCCAGGCCGATAGTCGATGACGATAGAATGACCAGCGCCCCCGTGACGAGGCCTGATCCACCCAGGGCGATGCGGACCGCAAGCGTTATTGCCGTGGCGGCAAGCGCACTTACGGGACCGAAAAACAGTGCGCACAGGCTGACCATGACCGAGCGGCCATCAAAGATTAAGCCCGGTTCCAATGTCAGCGGATGCAACATGCCCAGCGCCGCGGCAGCGCCAAAGACAAGCCCCTGCAACAAAGCTCCGGCCGGCGTTTGGCGGGGCCAGCGTTTGTCCATAAACCCGGACACCACGCAAAGCGCCACCAGGAAAGCGAGATTAAAAATTAAATTGACATGAATCATGAAAAGCCTCTGCCGCTTTCGTTTATCGGTTTCCCGGCGGACCGCCGGAAAACCCCCTACGCTTTCTCTTTTTTCAGTTCCTCAATTTGCGCCTTGAGTTCGGCCATTTTCAGCTCGCGCCCCACAAACACCCGGTTGATCTCTTCGAGCTGGGCGATGGTGGCCGAAAGCTCGGCCGTGCGTTCGCTGATTTTTTGCTCCAGATCGCAATTGAGTTTGAGAATATCGTTTTCAAACCGTTTACGCTCCGTAATGTCGCGAATAATCATACTGGTTCTCGGGTTGCCGTCGGGTTCATAAAATATCACGGAAGTTAATTCACAAGGAAACGTCGATTTGTCTTTACGCTTCCCGGCAAGCTCGCCATGGAATTTCCCCGTGCGGGCGCGCTCCTCAAGCGCTTCGGCAAGCCTCGGATCGGACGTGTCCATCAGATCGGACCGATTCGCGCGCAGCATCTCCTCGCCTTCGAGACCGAACATGCGGCAGGCCGCACAATTGGCTTTCAAAATTCTGCCGTCCGGAATGGTCAGCAAGACGGCATCCAGAATGTTTTCAAACAGGGAGCGGTAGCGTTGCTCGCTTGCGCGCAGGTCGCTTTCCGCCGTTTGGTGCGCCTTGTTTACTTGCTCCAGCTCAAGCATCTTCTGCTCGAGCTTGCGGATCAATGCCTCATTGTACCCCCGCAGGATCACGTCTGCATCAACCGCGCGGTCTTGCCGCGCAAGCGGCCCCACCGCTTTAACCGCCGCCAGAGTCTCTTCCACGCGCCGCATGAAAAGTTCCGGTTCCATCGGCTTGACCATAAACGCGCTTGCCCCCATGTCCAGAGCAAGCTTTTCGTCCCGGGGATCCGTGTACGTGGCGGTGTAAAAGATAAATGGAATCTCCTTGAGCCGTTGGTCTTTTTTCAAAAGCCGGCACAAGGTAAAACCGTCCATTTCCGGCATGAGAATGTCCGAGATGATCAGGTCCGGCACGTCGGCCCTGGCGCGCTCCAGCGCTTCCGCGCCGTTTCGCGCTTCGATGACGACGTAGCCGTGACCGGAAAGAAGCGCGTTTAGGAGGTAAAGATTATCAGCGCTGTCATCGGCAATCAGAATCTGCTTCATGACTTTTCCTCCAGTTTAACGATTCGCGCTTTGAGATCGCGCATTTTCAATTCCCGGTCCACAAAAACTTTGTTGATGCGCTCCAATTCGGCTGTCTTCGCCGTCAAATCCGCCGTGCGCTCTTTCACTTTCCGCTCCAGCTCCTCGTTAAGCCTTCGCACCGCTTCTTCCGCAAGCTTGCGCTCGGTGATGTCCAGCACCGTGCCGACCACGGAAATCAATTCGCCTTCGTCGTCATAGTCGCCCCGGACCGTGGAGAGGCAATAGCCCACGCTCTGATCCGGACGCATAAACATTTGTTCAAACGATTCCGGCCGGCGCGACGTCATCGCCCGATGCAGAATTTCCTGATCGCGCAGGCGGTCGGCGGGCCGTGCCGAAAGCGCTAAAATCGAATCAAAACGGGGTGTAAAGTTCTTCGCATCCAATCCATAGATTTCAAACAATTCCTGCGACCACTCCACCGCGCCCGTTTCCACGTTCCATCTCCAGAAGCCCAGGCGCGCCATTTCCTGGGCTTCTCGAAGCCGCCGTTCGCTTTCACGGATCATGTCCTCGGTCATGATCCGTTCGGTGATGTCGCGCGTCATCGTGAGAACATGAGGCGCTCCGTCGAGTTCAAAAAGCGACGCGGACGTGAGAGTGTGGATCAGCCCGCCGTATTTTTTTCGAAGCCGCGCTTCAAAATTGTTCACCCGGCCGTTTTCTTTCAGAAGACCAATCATCTTACAGCGGTCTTCATTGTTTTCCCAGATACGCATGTCGGACACCCTTGCGCCTGCCAGTTCCTCTTCGGTATGGCCGCTCAGACGGACAAAAGCGGGATTGACGGATACAATTTGGCCGTCGTCCAGGCGCGTGATGGCCGAGGCGTCGGGAGACGTCAGAAATATTTTGCGGAATTTCTCCTCGCTTGTCTGCATGGCCTTGGCCACTTCCAGTTGCCGTCGCTGAAACTGCTTGCTCTGCCTCCGCCACAGATACCAGACAACCGCCCCGGCCAGAGACGTAAGCGCCGTCATCAGCAAAACCATGAACCCGAAGCGCGCCCGGATGGGCGCAAATATTTCTTGCTGGTCGATGCGGGCCACCATAAACCAGGGCGTGCCGGGAACGGCTCTGAAAGCCGCCAGCACCTTCTCGCCCCGGTAGTCGACGCCTTCGGCAACCCCTTCACCCCCCAGTGCCGCGCGGGCCGCGGGCAAAGACGTCTGAGTCAGCGGAAAACGCAGATTCAGGGCGGTGTTTTTCCGGAACTTCAGTTCATTGAGATAAACGACATGGCCCCCATCACGGCGCACCAGCAGGGTTTCGCCCGTCAGGCTTTCCGTCGGCCAACGCTGCAGCATCGGATAGACAAAAGTGGAGGGGTCGATGATCAGGGCAATGACACCGACAGGGCGGCCCTGCTCGGTCACGGGAACCAGGATTTTGAGCTCCACCGGCCCGTCCGGCGCGGACCGGGAAAAATCGAGAAAGCGGACCGTAGTCCAGTCGTCAATCTTGCGGACCTCATTTTGTACCTGCACGCGCTCATCCGGTGTAACGGCGGCGGCAGAAAGCACAAGCCCGCCTTTGGCGTCGAGCACCAGAAGATTTTTATAGTGATAGTGCGACAAATATTTCCCCAGCCAGACCGTCAAGCGTTTGTGCATCCCGTCTTTTCCCGGCGGATCCACAACACCCAGAACAAGCCCGGTGATGTACGGATTGTCGTGCAGGATCAAGGCGTCGGCCAGTCGTTCCTTGCGCCAGTTCGTCAGATCCTCCACTTTCAGCTGGACAATGGCGCCAAGCTTTTGCCCCACTTCCAGCCGGTAGTTTTTTTCAAACTGGCGGAAATGAAAATAGCCCGCCAAAACGATGCCGCAGGTAAGCGCCAGAAAAAGGGCCGCAAGAGAAACGGATATGTATTGGCCTTCGCGCGGCGCGGCCGGGGCGGCTTTCAAAAACCCGAGGCCAAACACGCCCCAGCCGATCATCAGCGAACCGGCCGCAAAGCCCACCGTAAGCGGATTAAAGGCGCTTCCGGGAAGCAGGTTAAACGTGGGGAAAAGCGCACCGACCACCATCGCCAGCGTTCCCGTAATCACCGCAAGCATCCGTCGCCGGTCCGGCCCGGAAAGCGAAACCGCCGTAAAAATCAGAAATAGAAGTCCCATTATCGTCAGAATATACGAATAAACCAGATGCAGCTTCATCCACGGACCGAGAATTCTGACGGACGTATCCACAATGAAAAAAGGCCCGGCTCGATAAAAATCCACGTTTTGCCCGACCCAGAGGCCATGCCGGCTGTTGGTCCAGAGCATGACTTGCGACAAAATCGGAATGACAAACAGAACTGCTGCGCGCACCGGAGTCACGAAGCCGGACATGCCGGCATACTGAAGAGCAAAAATGAGCCACAGGACCGGAAGGCCGGAAAAACAAATCTGGCGCAGGTCAAACCAGAAAAACGCCCAGTCTTTAGACGGACTGATCATGACCAGGCCTTCGAGCGCAACCAAAAGACAGACGCCCAGCGCAATCACCGCATAGACGCGCGCGCCCGGAACGGTCCTGTGCCGCCAGGCATAAACAGCAATAGCGCCCATCAGCGGCGCGGCAATTAAAACCGAGATAAAATATAAAACGGAATTCCAGGCCATATGCCTTATTCCTCTTGCCGCGAAAAGCGATTATTTGCGGCGTTCAAAAATCTCCTCCAGCAAAAAAGCGGTTTCACGGTACGCCTTGAGCACCTGGGGATCGAAATGCTGGGGCTTGACGCGCGCGTCGCCGTGGTTGAGAATTTTCGTGACGGTTACATGATCCAGCGCAGGCTTGTGCGGCCGCGACATCCTCAACGCGTCGTACTGATCGGCCAGGGCGGCGATGCGCGCTTCGATGGGAATGGCCTCTCCTTTCAAGCCCCGCGGATAGCCGGACCCGTCCCACTTTTCATGGTGATTGAGCGCAATGGACTGGGCGATGCGCATGTGCGGGTGGCCGCCGATAATTTTCGCCCCCCAAAGCGTATGCTTCTTGATTTCCACCCATTCCTCCGCAGTGAGCGCGTCCGTTTTTTTCAAAATGGTCTGCGGCGTAAAAAGTTTCCCGATGTCGTGGAGAGCGGCCTGCGCCGTGATGACGCGGATAAAACCCTCGCCCAGGCCCAGGCGTTCGGCGAGCACGCCGCAGTAGTCCCCCACGCGATAGATGTGGCTGCCGGTGTCGTCATCGGCGGATTCGGAAGCGCGCGCCATCGCAAAGATCGCATAATCGAACGCCTTGCCCACCTCCTGGGCCTGCGACGCCAGAAGATGAATAGTCCGGCACTGCACAATCATCTGCAGCAAAAAGGCCAGGTGATCGTCGCCCACGTCTTCCCCGTAATTGACGGCCAGAAGGCACAAATCGCGGCTTAAGTACCCCGCCCCGTTGTCCACGGAAATGTTGCGGGCCTGAAAATTTTTAATAAGCTGCCGGGCGTCCGCGTCCGCCTTGGGGCCCGTCAACACCAGCACTTTGGATTTATCCGCCTCCGGCATCACCATGCCCGCAATCGGACTAAAATCCAGCTTGACCCGGTTGAGCTCCTGAAAGGCGTATTCGTAATGACTCCACTGCCAGGAGGGGCCGGAGAGAAATCCGGCAATAACCGTCCTGGGCTTCTCGATCATATCGGTGGTTTTGCGCGCCAGCAGGCGGACCATCTGTTCAATGCCGCCCTGAACATCCGGATTGGCGACATCGAAGCCGTCGAGCATCGCCTTGCCCTGGGCGGACAACGCAACCGCGTCCCGATGGAACCGGATCTGGTATTCGCGGTTTTTTTTGCGCTCCACCAGCATTTTGATGCGCGCCAGCATCATCTCATGGTCCAGCGGCTTGAACAGAAAGTCGTCGGCGCCCGCTTCAATGCCGCGGATAAAATCCTCGCGGGATTTAATTGCCGACATCATGACAATGGGCAGATCCCGGAAGCGCTCGTGGGCCCGCAGTTGAAGGCAAATGGCAAAGCCGTCCACGCCCGGCAAAATGGCGCCAAGCAGTATCAAGTCAACGCTTTGGCGAACCAGAATTTCGAGCGCTTCCTTCCCGCTTCCCGCCCGGATGACGTCATAGCCCCTGGGCGCCAAAACGGCGTCGAGCAGAACCAGGCCGGGCACATCGCTGTCCACGCACAGAATTTGCGGACGCTGGCCCAGCAGGGAATATGGAGTGGTGACGGATGTCTGCATGGCGTTCCCCGGCTCTAGACTCTCGGTTGCGTAAGCGGCAAAAACACCGTGAAGGCGCTGCCCGCTCCGTATTCACTTTGCACGTCAATCTCCCCGTTGTGAAGCTCGGTCAGCTGGCGCGTGAGCGACAGGCCGACGCCGATGCCGCTGCTTTCCCGCGCATAGGTCGATTCGAGTCTGCCAAAATGCTGAAAAAGCCGGGGAAGGTCCGCGGGCTTAATGCCGGGGCCGTTGTCGGTCACGCACACCGTCACGCCGTCCACGCCCGAGCGGTTTTGAGCGCGCTTGGCCTCCACGGTAATGGTTCCGCCGGCCGGCGTGTACTTGACGGCGTTGGATAGCAGGTGAAAGAAGATGTGCCGGATTTTTTCATCGTCGCCTTCAATGGCAATGTCGGCGTCGAGGGCCACATCCACCGTCAGTACGTGTTTCTTTTCCTTAATCTGGTCTTGTACAATGGCGACGGCTTTGGTCAGGGCCTGCGGGATGGACACGGCCGAGAGGTTCACGCGGGTGCGGCCGGTGGATACGGAGGAGATGTCGATGATTTCATTGAGCAGCCGGCTCAGCGTTTCGCCGCCTTCCGAAATGTACCGGACAAACTCGTCCTGCTTGGGATTGAGTTCGCCAAACAAACGGTCCTTGAGCACTTTGGTAAATCCGACGATGGAATTGAGCGGCGTTTGAAATTCGTGGCTGATGTTGGCCAGAAATTCCGATTTCGCCCGGCTGGCCGCCTCGGCCTCAAGCCTGGCCTTTTCCAGCTCGGCCGTGCGTTCCGAAACGCGCATTTCCAGCTCTTCGGAGTATTCCATCAATTTCGTGGACGAGTCGAAAATCATCTTTTCCGCCTCTTTTTTCTCCGTCACGTCGCGCAGAATGCCGTGAAATCCCGTGTGCTCTCCTTTCAGATCGCGAATCGGCGAGACCGACAGGTTGACAATGCGCTCTTCACCGTTTTTATTGACGATCTGGAGCTCGGCGTTCTTGATGGTCAGGTCGGTTTTGCGCACCGTCTCGTAGAGGGTGGACACGTTGTCCGCCGCCTTCGGGCCGAAATAGTCTCTTTGGTTCATCCGGGAAAGCTCGTCGATGCCGCGCCCGATCAGGGATTGGAACGCCTGATTGACGTAGGTGATCCGGCCTTGCGGATCCGCTTCGAAATACGGATCGGGAATCGTGTCGATAATCGTGCGGGCGCGGGCTTCACTGGCCTTGAGCGCATCTTCCATTACTTTGCGGTCGGTAATATCGCGCGACAGTCCACGAAATCCGATCGGCTTGCCCTGGGCGTCGCGCATCAGGGAAATGGAAAGGTCAAAGACCGCCTGGCTTCCATCCTTGCGGATGATCTCGTAGTGATAAGAGAGTTTTGGTTTTCCGGTTTTATAAACCTCGCTGAAGATGGCAAAGGTCTTTTTCGCATCTTCCGGCGTTTGAAAAGCGTGCGGATTCAGCGTCAGCACCTCTTCGCGCGTGTAACCCAGGTCCACGCAGACCTTGTCGTTTATAAACGTCATCACGCCGCGCAAATTGGTTTCAAAATACGCTTCGCCGACGCTTTCAATAATGCTCAGATACCGCGCTTCGCTTTGCAGAAGCGCCTCCTCCGTCCACTTGCGCTCCGTAACGTCGCGGATAATGCCGCGCACACCCGAAGTCCTTCCCGACGCGTCGCGGATCGGAGCGGCTGAAAAGTGAATGTAGCGCGTCATGCCGTCTTTCGTCCGCATCGGTATTTCCAGGAATTTTTTGGGGCGGCCTGTTTTGCAGATATCGGCAAAATCGCCGCGCAGCTGATCGACATCCTCGGGGCTTACATACCGGCCGAGATTGGTCCCGATGATGTCCTTGGACGTGTAGCCGATGATTTGGGCCGCCGCGTCGTTGACAAACAAAACGTTTCCCGCCTCGTCAAGCTCGCAGTAGCCTTCCTGGATGTCGTCGAGAATCGTCCGGTAGCGCTCTTCGCTTTTGCGCAGATCAGCTTCCATTTTCCGGCGGTCGGTCAGGTCCCGTGATATGCCGATAACGGCATGGGGTTTGCCGTCGCGGTACACGACAGCCGCCAGAACTTCCACGTAAATGCGGCGGCCGTCCTTGCATTTGAGCTGAAACTCGGCGGGTTTCGTCTGCATGCCTGTTTGCAAAAGCTCCCGGCGTATCCGGAGGGCTTCGGGAAACTGGTCCTCGTCGAGGAAGGAAGCGAAATCCAGCGTGGCGATCTCGTCGCGCGTATAACCGAGTTTGTCGAGCGCGACCTGATTTAAATCCATAAACCGGCCCTCGAGATCATTGATAAAAACGCCGTCGAGCGAATGGTCAAACAGGGCCTTGAAGCGTTCGTCGCTTTGCTTGAGCATGGCCTCCATTTGCCGCTTAACGGTCACATCCCGGGACATGCTGCGGAATCCGCAGGGGCGGCCCGCGGCGTCGCTAATCAGCGTCGCCGACAACTCCTTGATCCGGGGCGTTTTGTCTTTGTGCAGAAATTCAACTTCCCGGCCCGTCACGGACTTTCCGGTCTTGTACACGGTTTGGAAAATCGACCGCATTTTTTTCGCGCCGCCCTCCGACGTGAAGGCGCGGTAATTTTGTCCGATCATCTCCTGCGGCGCATACCCGATGTTGTTTGCGCTGGTTTGGTTGACAAACGTATAATTGCCCTTGAGGTCCAGTTCGCCATAGCCCAGATCAATCTCTTCAATCAGAGCGCGGTAGCGATCTTCAGCAAGCTCCCTGCTTTCCGTCGTCTGTCTGTAAAGCGATACGTCCATGACGCTTGCCAGAATCGCAGGCTTCCCCAGGTGCTTAGTCGGTTCCGCCGTTTCCAGAAAGATGACGATTTCGCCGCCTTTTCGAATCCACCGGTATTCGTAGGGCTCGGGATTTTTCTTTTTCAGGTTGGTTTGCACATTTTTCTTGTATCCGGGCCGGTCTTCCGGATGAATATGCGCAAGAATATCGCCGCCGATGATTTCCTTGCGGACATACCCGCTGATTTTCTCAAAAATCGGGTTGACGTCAGCGAAGCGGCTTTTTTGAATGACATAGGTTCCCACGCCGAGTGCATCGAGAGCGTCCTGGGCCATGAGGGGCGCGGGGGAGGGCGAGGCGCTCCCGGCCGCCCGGATTTTCTTCGCCGGTTTTTTCGTTTTTTTCGCGGGCGGCTTCGGTTTTACGGCGCGTGACGCTTTTGTCTTTAAAGGACTTTTAGGAACCGTTTTTTTTAGCGGTGACATGACCTTTCCATCTCCTCAATATTGAAGTAAAAAATTAAAAAACTTGAACGGCTTCAATTTATTATCGGATGAAATCGGCAAAAGGTTTAGAAGAGGTTGAGATAACTGCGAATTGTAGTTTGCCCGCGGCATACCGGGGAAAAGACAACGCGCCGGCGAAAAAACGCCCGGCTACGTTTTTACGGGGTCGCCCGCGGCCAGATCAAAGCGCAAAACGATGGCGTTGTCTTCGAACGAGCGGGCGGGTTTGACGGCGCTTTTTTCAAACACCCGGAGCATGGCGTCGTTTTTCGGCAGCACGTAGGCGATAAACCGGGCGATGCCGCGGTCACGCGCGATTTTGATCAGATAATTGAGCAGAAATGACGCCACGCCCTTGCCCTGAAACTCTTCATCGACGATAAACGCGATTTCATAGGCGTCCGTGCTTTTGTCAAACGCATAGCGCGCCTCGGCGATGATGCGTTCATTGCGGCCCTTTTCAACCACCGCCACAATGGCCAGGGTATTGGCATAGTCGATATTCACATAAGGCTGCATTTCCCGGTGCGGCATCACGGGCTTGGGCGCGAAATACCGGAAATATTTCGACTCGTCGGAAAAGTTGTAAAACAGGCGGCGCATCATGTCTTCATCGGAGGGCTTGATCGGGCGGATTTTCACCTCCAGGCCGTCCTTGAGCGTTTTGCGCGTCTCCAGAAGCGAAGGATAATTGGCCGCGTGCTTTGTGACATAAATCTGGTCGGGATAAACGTAATTGAGTTTTTTGGCTTGCGCAAGCAGGCTTTCGCGGTGGTCCGGGTGCGCAATCTCGATGAGCGCGAGGGCGCGCTCGCGGATGGATTTGCCAAAGAGGTTGGCCACGCCGTATTCGGTGACGATGTATTTGATGACGCCCAGCGTGCTGTGGGCGTTGTCGGCCATGCCGCCATAGCGGATGACGATGTTGCTTTGGCCTTGCTGATCCACGGAGTTGAGCGCCACAATGGCTTTGCCTTTTTTGGAAATGGTGGCCGCGACGGCGAAATTGAGCTTGCTTTCATAGCCGGTAAGCAGGTTGTCGCCGGAATGAAAAATGACGGATTCGCCGAAAATGTCGATCTTCTTGACGTTCATGATGCCGATGAGGCTCACGATGCGCCGGACCACGAAAGGATTGCTCAGGCGCGCGATCGGATAAAATTCAAAGACCGGATTGCGGTCAATATACTCGTAGAGGGCTTTGGTCCCGTGGCAGTAACTCGCGGTGATGAGCCCTCCGCTGTACCGGCTGCGATCCAGCGATACGGCCCCGGATTCCACCAGATCGATGGCCCAGTCGGAAATCACATGCGACAGGATGCCCAGATTTTTTTTGTTCTTCAGATGATGAGCCAACGCGGTATACACCCGGCCGACATGCAGCGCGACGGTCGAGCCGTCATTAATGAGATTGGCGATGTTCCAGCCGATGCGGTCCATGATCGGGTCCATGGGCTTGCGGGGGCGCTCCAGAAGCGGC
>CAZGDK010000039.1:0-25412 GCA_964525155.1 uncultured Smithella sp.
TTCCAGTGACATGGATGGACTCTGTGGGAACCCCCTCGCGCAAAAGCGCCTGGCGCGCGGTTTCGGTGGGGGCAAAATGCAGGTCAGCCAACCGTGTGGCAAGGCGTCGGTTCATTTCTTCAGGGAAAGGCGCGTATTTGTTATCCGTACGCAAGCCAGCTTCCACGTGACCAACCGGGATTTGCTGGTAATACGCCGCCAGCGCCGCGCAAAAAACCGTGGAGGTATCCCCCTGCACCAAGACAATGTCCGGCTTTGTGTCGATCAGCACATGCTGTAAGGCCGGGAGCGCCCTGCCCACAAAGGCCGCCAAGCCCTGGTCAGCCTGCATGAGGTCCAGGTTGATGTCTGGCTCGATTTCAAAAGCCGAGGCAGCCTGGGCGAGCAACTGGCGATGCTGACCAGTGAAACAAACCAGGCTTTCGAACTCCTCTGGCTGCCGATCGAGTGCTTTAATTACCGGCGCGAGTTTGACCATTTCAGGTCGGGTACCGATGCAAGTCAGAATTCGTTTGGGCATATTTAAGTTATTTCCTGTGGAAAGGTGATAAGTGAAAGGTGGTAGCTCGTGGGTGATAGGTGACAGGGCATAGGCGGTAGGTGGTAGCTCGTAGGTGATAGCAAAAGAAGGTCATTATGTCAAACCCTGCCAAAAGAATGGATGATTTTGATAGGAATTAATCTGGTCTTATAATCCACTGGACAATTCTTCCAACAATTCCGCCAGAACCTCGCCATAATGCTCCCATGAGAGTTTTGCCTGTGCGTAATCACGGCAGCGCTTAAGATAATCCTGGCGCTTGGATTGAACGCTCAGCAAAAAATCCAGGAGGGCTTGATCCACCCGTAAACTATCGAGGTCCACAATGTGGCCAAGATTATTGGTTTGGGCAATTACGGCAAAATCTCCAGCCGCAGGGGTAAGAATAACCGGCAAACCGCATAGTAGATATTCAGCAAACTTGGTGGGGGAGGACACCTGGTTCAAGAGCGAATCTTCGCGCAAAAGCAAGCCCACATCCCCCATCTGCAGCGTCTCCATCACCTGCTCGTGCGGCAGGCTGGTTAGCAGGTAATCCTCCTCAGGAACCCCCTGTTCGCCCAGCAGATCGCGGAAAACCTGGGGGGATTGGGTGATCCCCAGGAAGAAGGCTTGCGGCATCACCGCGCGAATCTGACCAAACAAGGTTATTGTTTGGCGCGGAAGTTGGTATGCCACCGCAGACCCAACATATGCAATCACAAATCGCTCTGTCAGCCCATGCTTTTCGCGCAGGAGGTTGCGTTTTTCAACATCCGGAAGCGATGCCGCATCCACCGCGCAGGGGATCACCGCGGCTGTGCTGAAATTACGCTTCATCACCCCTTGAAAATAATCATCCATCCGGCCAGAGACAAAAATTACCTGGTCAGCAAGCGAGAGCACTTTCTGCTCGTCTTTTTGCAGGAGCAGAAGATGCTTATCGTTCGCAGCTGCTGCCGTGGCGTATGCATATTCCGCTGAGCCAACACCATGCGCATCCGCGATGACGGGTACGTCTTTCCGCAGTTTTTTGGCAGCCAGTGCGATCCCCGCCGCGCGTGTGCCATGCCCGTAAAGCAACCGGTAGCCTGTACGCAGGGACACCCACCAACACACCAGCCCACACCACAGCAGATTGAGTTGTTCCATTAGCCAGAAACGAGTCAGCGGGAGCATAGGCGCATAGCGAACGGTGCAATTGGCTTCAGTGGACAGGCTGGCGCGTCCTGCACCCCAAAAGCGCGGACCGCGCAGCACCTGTTCAAAGGGCAAGAAGCATAGCAAGCGAGGAGAAAAGCCATGCAGGCGTGCCTGGTTCGCCACGTCTACGATCCGCCGGCGCCCACCTCTGCCGTGCTCGGCGTTTGCTGAGGTAGCAATGAATAGCACATGCTTGTCAGCCGTCACGATCCCTCCGCCAGGCGCAGGATCACCTCAGCAACCCGCGTACCGGAATTGCCATCCAGCGTGGGACCAAAAAAACCATCAAGAAACGCCTGCTGTTCCTCGTGAAGCAAATTCCCAGTGTGGACATACTGCTGGATGATGGCGCGCATCTCCTCCACCGAGTAGGCTACGCGCACACCGCCTCCTGCTACCACCCACTGGTAGTGGTCAAATTCGATATGCCGATGCCAGCGCAAAGGCTTGGAGAGGTGTGAGCCTGGCGGGTCAAAACCCAGGTTCATGACCGGCTTGCCGAACATCATCAACTCCAGCGAGACTGTCGAAGCGGGATTGATCCCAAAAAGGCATTGTTTCAATAAACTGCTGTAAATCGCCAGGTCTTTTTCCTGCGGCATGAACCAGTTGGGGTCCCAAAGCACAGGCGGGAAGAAAACGTCGGGTGTGTTGGCATGCGCAAGCGCTTCCATCTCGGGGCTGTTACCCTTCACGTAAGTGCGCACCACCAGTTGTGGGCGGGTTGAAGGATCGAACTCCTGCAGAATATCGATCACCGTGCGCACGTGCTCCACCTCCCCTGGGAAATCCCTCTCCATGCCGGTGGTATAAAGCACAAACGGTCGGCTCGGGTCAAACCCGATTTGTTCAGCCAGCTGTTCGCGCGTCAATTGGTATTCCGGTTTAAAGTGATAATCGAACTGCGGCGTGCCTGTGATGTGCATTTGCCTGGGCTTGATGAAGTGGTAGAGGTTCAGCAGCTCCGCCTGCATTCCTTCATGCCAGACTAAAAAATCATCATAAGGCGGCAGGATCCGACCGCGGCTTGAAAGATTGTCCCACGAAAAGATGAAGGTCGCGGTTTTTATGCCCATCTTGTGGGCAACCCGTGCCGGCATCTCCCCACGCGGGGCGTGGATGTGGGAGCAATTGAACACCAGGTCGGGCTTGAGCTCGCTGAAGGTCTGTTCGAAAAAGGGCGTCGGGTTGAGCAGGAGTGAGAGGTGATACTCCCAAAACGCCAAAAAGTTAAGCCCAGCCCTGGAGGCAAAAATGCGCGCAAAAGCCTTGAACAGCCTAACCCGCAGTTTTTGTTTGGAGGTGCGGGCTGCATAGTCCAACAGCTCCCACTTGTTCCTGACCTTTTCAGTCCAGATCCAGCGATAATGCGCCATGTCGATCATTTCCCGCAGGAATTTGACGATCCATTTTTCCGTGAGCTCGGGCAGCGGAATGATTCGCTCAACCAGCGGACCAAAGCGCTGGATGAACTTTTCGTCATGAATGGCAGACAGCAGCGTCACCCGAGCCTCGCGTGAGAGAATGGCGAGCGTGTCAGAATAGAGAAAATTGCGCACCGCTTCTCCGCGGGCAACAATCAGAACGATGTGGGGTTTCAATTTTTCCATCAGGTGTCAGCGATTATTCTTTGAGCGCGCGTGATGCGCTTCGACAGCAGATTCCAAGGCTGCCACAAGGCGTGGGCCGGCAACTCCCCAGTTGAGTTCCTTTTTGTAGCGTTCGCGCGTGGATTGGCGCAGCTTCTGGTAGCGTTCCGGGTCGTTCACAAGGTCAGCGATAGCCTGAACGTAAACTTCGGGGGCACTACCCTTGGGCAGGACGATGCCTGAGACGCCATCCAGCACCGACGTCCCCAAGCCGCCGGTGTTGTTGGTAATGGTGGGTGTGCCAAATGCCGCCGCTTCGGCTGGCACGATCCCAGCTGCTTCAAAACGCGCAGGGTGGATCAGCAGATGTGCCCATCGATACAGGTCCATGTATGATCGTAGTTGCTCAGGATCGCTTTTTTTGTAAGGACCGACAAAAGTCACATGGTCAATTGATTGCCATTCAGTCTGGGGCAAACCGCATATGATCAAATCCGCTGAAACACCACTTTCATTCAAAAGGCGGACCACATCCAGGGCAATATCAATCCCCTTGCGTTGAAAAACCCTGCCGACTAACAAAATCCTTAGTGGAAAAGATAATTGTTTATCTAAAATGTCAGAGTCCAGTTTCCTTACTGCATCCACTGGGAGGGCGGAAGGCATGGGTATGACAGCCACTTCCTTTACTTTCAATCTGTAGAAATCTGTAAGTTGCTTCTTTGACCACTCGCTGTTGGTCGCACATGCGCCAACACGCTTCAGCGCTTTCCGCTCCTGCCAGTAAGTTAGTATTAGTGCCAATCTGCCATAAATTGGCCAATCTTCTTCCTGACCGTGAAATGTCGTGTCAAAAAACCAGAATAGCACTCCAGGCAATTTTTGAAAGACAAAAAAAGCATGAAAAAGGGAAAATACTGCGTCAAAGCCCCCACCATTCATTGCCTTGGCTACCGCATTGGAAGCTCTGAGGGATGTTGTCATGAGGTACTTTAAGCCACTCTTCCCAGTTAAACGTTTATAAATCCTCCAGAAGTAAGTTTCAAGTTTTTCAAAAATGCTTAATTCGTTGGTCACTGGGCCAATGATTTCTACACTATGCCCGGCATCAATCAGTGCTTTATAGCATCCATAATCCACACTACTTCCTAAATCAGGATTAGTCGGATCGTAGCGGTAGGTTGCGTAAAGGATTCTCACTAGTTTCCACTCTGTAGAAGAGATTCTAGTATAGGGATGAGTTTTTGGACCTTACCCACCCAATTGGCATCTGACTCATAGAATTCGCGTGCGCCAAGACACAAGTGCTGGAAGGCATCTGGGTTTTTCAACCAGTCCAAAATGACCTCAGCAAAATCTCCCGGTCCGTTTCCGAATTCCAGCAGTACGCCGCTCTGTCCATCAATGACCGAATTCAGCATGCCTTCTATGCGATATGCCAAAGTTGGCAGACCATATGCCGCTGCCTCACGAGGGGTTATCGCGGATCCTTCATGTTTGCTCGGAAAGAGCAGCCAATCACTTTCCCGAAAGAGGCGGTCGAGCACACAAAATTCTTCTGGATTGTCTTTGTCTAATTTTCCGTATACATGGATGTAAGGTGACTTAATATCTACATTTGTTCCAACTACATACAAATGAGCGTCTATTCCTGCAATTCTTAGAATTTCCACAGTCTTAATGGCAACATCCCCACCTTTTTCTATCCAATCTCGACCTACAAAAAGAAACTTAAGCGCTTCGGGGCTTTTGTGAGTCTTACCTTCCCTTCTCTCCGCCACCTCAGGACCCGGGTCGGGGATGTTGGCGCCGAAGGAGACCAAGTGAAGTTTTTCCACATCCACCCCGTAGCCCTTCGCTTGCTCCAACTGCCACTGGGCGGGGAAGACCGCCAGCGCCGCCCGCTCCAGGCACAGGCGCATGGTCCTCTGGTATCTCCGCAGCGCCCAAAGCGGCACCTGCCGATACGCAACCATGCTCCTCAACTCAGATGCCACTCCGGAAGCCGACAGCATCACGTCAGAGTAATACACAACCGGAAAAGGCACATCCAGCCCCGCAGCCACACCGGGATCGTTGGTGAGGACCAAATCAAAGGATTGCCCTCTCAATTGTGCCGAGAGTTCCTTTCCCAACACCCGGGCTACTGCCGGGTCCAGGTAGGTCATGTAGCGTTTCTTTTGCACCCGCTTGGCCCATGCCCGCAGCGGTCGCACCACTGCCGGCTCACGGAAAGCCACCGGACCAAAATAGCTGAGCTGGCAGCCCTGCCGCTCCAACTCGCGGCTCATGTAATAAAACGTGCCCGAGCCGCGCCGGATGTCGCGCGGGTCGTAGTAAGGCGTCACAAAAGCGATCTTCAAGCTCACTCGAACAACTTTCGGTAAGACCAGGTGTGCAGACTTTTCAGGACTTTACGCAGCCAGTGGCTCTGCCATAATCCGCCGGCCTTTTTGCCTTTAACAACACTCAAAGCATCCCCAGATAGGTTTAATCCAGTCGCGATCTCGGCCAATTCCTGCTGCAGATCCGGCACGCTGTTGCCCATGTGGTGCACCAGGTAATCAGCCGTTGAGAGCCGCCAGAAGCCCGCCCTGTCGACCTTTGCTTCAAACACGGGGCTGTAGATGGGGTCATAATTCAACTCCTCATCATCGGCGCTCAGGGGCAAAACGCGGTCGATCACCTCGCGCCGGGTCAGGAACTGGAAGTCCTGCGCCGAAAGGAAAGCGCTCACGCCTTGCCGGCTAAGGCGTGTGTCTGTTCGCTCTGCGGCAAGCAGCGCGGAAGGATCTTTCCCCAGGCTGAGTTGGTGCGCCTGGACAAAAGCCGATGGCACCAGATTAGCGCCCTTCTCAACCCCCACCATCGGGTCGCTCGCGATGCCAGCCAGGGTGCTTCCCAAAAACCTCTCAGCCTTATCCACCGTCGGCAGCGCGCTGATCATCCCGGCCTGCGGGAAAGCGCGCATCACCTCCAGCGAACGCTCCAGCCATCCTGGCAAAAAGTAAACATCGCTGTCGGCATACGCCACGAACTCTCCCGGTGCAGCCCGCAGCAAAAAATCGAGCGCGCCGAGCTTGCGGAAGTTGCGCTCGCTCAGGATGAGATACTGAATCAGCCCCTCTTCCTTGAGCCCGCTCAGGTAATCCGTCACCTCCCGACAGCTGGCGTTGTCGAACACCAGCAGGTCGAAGGGGGTCTGGGTATTGGCGCGCAGGCTCTCGAAGAATAACTTGAGCACCTCAAGGCTGTGCTGCCAATAGCCCTCCAGCATCGGGATGTGGGTGATGGTGGTCACGCTCACGTCCTGCGCCGCCGGCAGGTCCAGCGCCAGGTCTTTTTCTTTGAGGGGGTGTCTTCCAGTGCGGGGCATATTGTTTCGCTTTTCTAATTTTAGTTTGTCAGCAGCCGCTTGGAAAGGAGAGCCAATTTGCTCTGAATATCCTCATCCACGGCATCTCTGGTTTGTTTATCCAGCGATTTTGAAGCAACTTCAAGCGTCCGATGCAGGTAATCCAGCGGCACCAGGGGCTTTACCCCTTTGATCTCCAGTTGAGCAAGCAGCCCCCTAAAGCCAAGCAGTGCCAGGGCAGTGCGGTAGGCCTTCTTGTGTTCGTCCGGTCGATGCGTGTACACCACCCGGTCGATCTCGCCCTTGCTCGCCAGGATCTTCAGCGCCCACATGCTCGTCCCATAAAACGGAACCAGGGACTGCCTGAGTTCTTCCGGCGCAGAGATCACGTGATAACCACGCTGCACCAGCAGCAGGTTGGCGTAATCCGCAACATCAAAGTAATTGCCAATCTGCTTCCAATCATCCGGCTTGTAGATCTGGAAGGACAGCTGTTCCTTCAGCCAAATATTCCTGCGAATGAGCACCGCGTAGGATCCCATCGCCTCTGACATCACTCCCCGAAGTTGGGGGATCAAGTGGGGTCGGGGATGAAATGAGACCGCTGCCAGCTTGGGGTCCTGCTCTAAGCTCTCCAAAGCCCATTTGATCGGCGCGGCATCCGTCCAGAAGATGTCATCATCCGAGATCAAGACGAGATCAGAAGCGCAAATCTGTCGCACAAAGGTATCCAATTTTGTGCCGTGGCTGAAGTTGTAGACAGGCAGCACCTGCAACTGGCTGTCACGCTCAGGGCGGTAATTGCCAGAGCCATCGCCGATGATGATCTGCCTCGGCAACTCCTCAAGCGCCAGGCTGATTGACCTTTCCCAGAGCGCGATGACCTCCGGCAGGATCGTGAAAGAAAGGATATCCAAACCAGCTGGCTGGCCAGCAAATGGCTTACCGAAGAAGATCTTTTGCGTCCCAATCAGGCAGCGCGCCAACGCAGGCAGACCTTGATGGCGATAGTTACCCTTCAGTTCCCGCGGCAGGGTTTGCCTGAGTTCGTTTAGTAAGGCTTTCTTTGTAATTTCCATCTACAGTTCAGACCTACCGGCAGGTTCGGTTTGAAAACGTCTTCCCAGGGCACGAAAAACGCGTCTTACAAGGCTTGGATTGGCGAAGAAAGAAGTAATCAGCGGCAGCCAGCAGGTCGGGTTGTTGCGGTTTTCGTTAGCCACCCGATAAACGCGGAAGGCGTAGTCCCGCCGTACCAGGCGTTTTTCCTGTGGAGTGAGCGCGTTCTGAGATAGGAACAGCTGGCGTGCCTGGCGCAGCATGGCGAGGGTCTGCCTGGGGGCGGCCGTCTGCGAACGGGTTCGCAGAGCGCTGATCTCATCCATGCTGACCTGCCGCTTTAGCAGGCGCGAGAATGCCCGCTGTTGCACCAACTTGTGGCTGCGCATCATGGTTTCGCGCCGGGTCACGCCGATGGTTTGGGCATGAGCGCGCTTCTTGATCAGCACATCCGGCAAATTCGACAGACTGGCAAATTGGCTCATGCGCTGCCAAAGGTCGTAATCTTCCGCGTACAGGATCTCCGGATCGTAACCGCCAGCCTGCTCAAAGAGCGCTTTGCGTCCCATCACCGCCGGATGGGTGATTGGGCAGGTGAAATGCAACAGCCACTTGATAAAGCCCGGTTCCCTGATGAGCGCGAATGCTTCCGGGATGGCGCTGCCCTCTGCGTCGATCGCCACCGCGTCCCCACTCACCAGCCCGATCTCGGGATGCGCTTGCAGAAACACGACTTGCTTTTCCAGGCGGTCTGGCAGGCTGATGTCGTCTGCGTCCATGCGGGCGATGAGCTCTCCGCGAGCAGACGCCAGACCCCGATTGAGTGTCGGGGTCACTCCCAGGTTGCGCTCGTTTTCGAGCAACCGCACACGCGCATCCCTCTCCACAAAGGACTTCAGCATAGCCAGTGAGCCGTCCGTGGAGCAGTCGTCAATCGTGATCAGTTCAAAATCAACAAAGCTCTGGCTGAGGATGCTTTCCACCGCCTCGCTGAGGTATCGTTCCGCGTTATACACAGGTATGATCACGCTGACCAGGGGCTGCTCTTCAGAACGCAAAAGTTCAGTCACTTATTTCAATCCCAATTGTTTTCGGATGAAGCGAATCCGGCGTTTGACATGGTAAGTCAACGTCTCAGCAAAGGTGCGTTCGCGCTTGGCTTCCGCCAGGTAGCGCATCACCTCCAGGTAGTAGTCCGGGTGGATCACCGAGAAGGGTGCCACCAGTGTGAGCCTGTGCTCCTCCAACAAGGCGGGGTCCTGCTCGAGAACCTCCTTTTTCACAAACATGGAAATGTTCTGCTTGTAGAAAAATGGAACATCCTTCTCCTGCCAGATCTGTTGGCGCAGGGTGGTGATGGGCAGGTAGCCCACAGCCTCAAACTTCTCCCGCCAGTAGTCCTGCCACTGGCAGTTGAGGTGGTTTTCGCCATTTTGCAGTGGTACTGCTGCGGAGAACAGCACAAAATCTGAAACGCTTACAAGGTAACGCGCCAAGCCCTCCGCCGAACTTTCTGGCAGATGCTCGCCAACCTCCAGGCACACAGCCAGGTCGAAGCGCTGGTCCAGCGCGGGCGGATTGTTCAGGTTGCAAGCCAAAAAAGCGTCGCGCGGGATCTTCAGGTCCCGGTCCAGCATATACGCCCCATCCAACCCCAGGATCTTCGCCACACCCAACTCCGCGAACACGCTCAGCCACGATCCGTCCCCACACCCGACGTCCACTACGCTTTTCGGATGCAGCCGCGCAATGATCAGAGGCACGATCACCCTCGCGGAATGGATCGACCAGTCGCGGATGTAGTTAAAGAACTCCTGGGGATAGGTGTGCGTTGTTGGATTATCCATGGTTGCCTGTGATCACGATTTCTTGCAGGGTCTTCAACTCATCTGCTGAAGGGAATTTCGAAGTATTTCAGCCGCCACTTCGCGGCTGTAGTGCTCATCATACGTTTCCCGGGCAGAGCGGGCGAGCTGGTCAAAATCCGGAGGCGACGTCACCAGGCGGGTCAGCCTGTCAGCGAAATCCGATGCGTCCTTCGCCAGCAGGATGTTCTCCCCATCCACCAATCCGCTCAAACCTTCCGCCATCTCAGCCGTGCTGAGCACCGGCACGCCATACACCATCGACTCGATAATGCGCGTGCGCAAGCCCGAAGCCTTCACTCCCCCAACCACCTGCACGTCCACCTGGGCGTACATCCCGCGCAGGTCCTCAACGAACCCCAAAAAACGCACCTGCGGATAGGGCTTGGCGATCTCGAGAATCCGGTTGCAGTAGAAAGAATCCGCCAGTGTCCCCACCACCCACAGCTCCAGCCCCTCAAGCACCTCAGGCGTGAGTTGCGGGAGAACCTCCCCGATCAGGTAGCTGAGCGACTCATAGCCCACCAATCCGTTCACGCTGCCAAGGTGCAGCAAGCGCAGCTTGCCATCCTCTTTCCAGGCTCTGGCGCGAGGCACCAGGGCTTCATCCGGCCAACTCATCTGGAAGAGCACCGCGTTCCGGTAGCCCCTCCGCAGGAATTCTTCGTGTTCATGCGCGGCAATATTCAGGATCAAGCTCGCGCGCCTGGCGATCAGGTCCTCCGCCTGCCGCACGCGCCCGAGGACGCGCTGGCGTTCAGCCTCGCTGCGGTCGGGCGAGCGGCGTTCATCGCGCTGCTGCCAGACCAACTGCACGCGCTGGGAAAAGAGGTCGTGGTTGCTCCAAACCGAGCGCATGCCCGGGAAAGCTGAAATGGCACTGGCAAAGTTGTCGTACTCGAAGTGAAACAGTGCCCGGGGATGCTCCTCGAAGCGTGCCCGCACCTCATCAACGACCTGCCGCCTGATCGGGAACATGGCATTCAGAAAGAAGGCTTGAGGCCAACCCAGCCGCATCGCCAGCTTCTTGACGCGCCGGCTCATCCCACGCGGATCGCGCGGCAGCTGGGTGAGGTGGATCGCGCCTTCGGGCAGAACCAGCGGCTTGCCTTGGTTTTCTTCGTCCACGAACTGGATCAGTTCCACCTCGAACCCCAGGTCCAGGTAGGCGCGCAGGTTGGTGTAGACCCGCATCGCGGACCCCTGCCCGCCCGGTGCGATCAGCGTGCCGGTGAAGAAGAAAACCGGTTCTTGTTTCAGGGTGTCAAGCGTGGTCAAACGTCTCTCCCGATGAAGGTTTCAAAGGTTTCGAAAAAACGCTCCCGGTCAAAACTCTGGCGCAGCTTAGCCACGCCTTCCAAAGCGCGCTTGCAGCTTTCCAGATCCGAGCAGAGCGACTGGATAACATCAGCGAGCGCGCCAGCATCCGGCTGGCAGCAGATTTCGCCCGCCCGGTGCTCTCGCACAAAGCGTGCCACAGCCGAATCGGAGGATCCCAATGCCAGCATGGGGCGCTGCGACTGGATGTAGGAATGGATCTTGAGCGGGAAGGAAAGCCGCCCAACTTCAGCCTGCTCCGGGGAAAAGGATGCGTTCAAAAAGCAGATATCCGTCCGGTCCAACTCCCGCAAAAAGTCCTCATCCGGCAGCCAGCCGCTCACTTCCACCTCAGGCGGACGCGCGAGGGTCGGGCTGAGCTTGCCGATGTGCAGGATGCGATATTTCTGCTCCCCAGCCTGGGTGTTCAAGAGCTGCACCGCTTTGATCAGCAGGTTCCAGTTCTCAGCCGAGTTCTGGCTGCCGAGCGAGAGAATCACGCGCGCCCCTTCTTCAGACGGGCAGCGCAGCTGCAAACACTTATGCGCTTCGACGCCGATGTAGAGCGTGGTGGTGTGCACGCCATAGCGCTGCTGGTAGACCTCACCCATATAGTCCGAGATCACCCCCACCCTTTGGGCGGATTGGAGCGTTTTGGCGAACTGTTTTTCGTACCAGCGCAGGAACCAGCCTGGGTGCCCCTTAACGCGCAAGCGGTTAACCGGGTCATCATGCACGTTGACCAGCAGCGGCAAGCCCGAAAGCTTCGCGCTCAGCCTTCCGGTGACCACCGCTTCGAATGCCAGGTCCGCCAAAACCACTTCGCAGCCGTTCTCACGCGCGAAGCGGGCAGCTCTGAACGCTTGGACGATCGGCCAGAGGAAGTAGGCGAGCACGAGGCGCAGGACGGGCGAGCGCGCGGGTCGCCGTGGGCTGGGGCAGGAGGCATAGGGGATCTTGTGCGGGTTCCATTCCGGCTCTGCCTGCCCGCGCAGCGAGAACCAAGCAAAGCGCTCAGGGTAGCGTTCCAGCAGCACGCTCATAAACGCCATCGACGCGCTTTTCGGCTCCGTGAGCGGCATGCAGGTGAGGAAGAAAATTTTAGGGGTTCGCATCAAGTCTCGAGAGGAGTTATTCTCCAGCTCCATCTAGAAGACTGAGCTGGGTGATGATATTTTCGCTAACCGGTCCTTTGTAGAAAATTACTGCATCAGAGATAGAAACACGGTTCTTCAACCCGAAATCACTGAGCGTCTTATACAGAACATCAACAGAGAAACCATTCTCTTCCATCAATTCTGTCCAGACTTCGCAAGCAATCACCATATTGCTGACACTGGAAATGAAAGTTTTTCCACCTTGGATGACTGGCAATTCGTAACCCTCCACGTCAATTTTCATAAAGATGTTCTTACTTACTAAACTTTCATCTTTTCCAAACTTTGTGTCCAATGTAGAAACCCTCACTTGGTGTTCTTGACTGGCGTTATTAATTGGCAGAAAAGAATTATGACCTTTGTTGCGGGTTTGAGAAATATTTAACGTCAGAATTGAATCTTTATCACCTAATCCCTCTTGAAAACTATCGACGTAATCTAAGTTATTCAGTCTGTAATTTTTTTCAAGTAGTGAAAACATTGCTGGATCAGGTTCAAATGCAAAAAATGATTGCGATTCATCAAGTTTGGAACTGGCTGCAACTACCGTGTGAAGTCCAATATTTGCCCCAACATCGATGAATGAATAACCTGATTGTGTGAAGGTCTGTATCAGTTTGGTTAGTTCAGGTTCGTGAATTTTCCCTCTGAATATTGTTTCACCCATAATATGGGTAGGACATACAAAGACGCTGCCAGAAAAATATGGGGTTCGGATATATTTGTCTTCGAAGAAAACCTTTCGTATTGCTTTGCGGATGCTATGCATACCTCGTACTCTGCTGAGCAGATTCGCTACATCCCACAACTTTCGCAAAACTTGGTACTTTAACCGCCAAAAAGACAGAGAGGGAAGAAGTTGCTTCATTGCAAGTTTCTTCCAGACCGTTCTTGCAAAGCTAATTCAAGCGTGCGCTCAAGCTTATCAACATCGACGTGCATATTGACCTCATCGACTGTTTCAGCCATGACGTACCAGCAGGAATGACCGCAGTCGTGAGAGAAGATATAAAGCGATGAATTTATGTGGTGGGAATCGAAAATCTCGATCAATGTGGCGTTTGTGGCAAAAACCATGTTGGTGAATCCAGCCCCATGCGGTCCAACTACCACCTCTGCCTGGCTGAAAAGGTGAATTTGCTCTGCAATACTAATGTCTTCCAATATATAGGCTTCAAAACCATATTTCGACAGCATTTGCAGAACCTGGTCTTCGTTTGATACATTTCTGGCTTTAGCATTTCTTCTGGAGACAAAAATGCGTTTTTTCTGGTGTGGTGTGGAATCCACGTAGGATGAAAAACGACTCCTCAGCCAATCCAAAGCCCATTTAGGCGGATTGTAAAGCTGTCCGAATGTGGGAATGAATTGAAGCTGTTCCACTTGAACTTGCTCAGCATTGGTCAGGACTAATTGATCTTTCCTGACACCTAACATGTCCAAAGACTGAGCCATCCAAGGACTTAAAGACTCAGGCAGCAAGATTCGCGAGTCCTTGAAAAGTTCAGCTAACATGGCATTTGGTGGGTCGAGGAATGCTGAGATTTTTGGTAAAAATTCCAACATCCAATGATAGTAATTGTTCAAAGACCATTGCTTGTAGGCTAAAACAATCTTACCCGTTAAGTGCTCAACTTTTGGCCAGATAACAATATCCTTGATCCCTTTTGTTTCAAATGCTTCTGGTTTAAAGACAGAATCCTGAACAAAATACCTGTCTTTGGTGAAGACCCAACCTCTATTTGGTAGAACGTAGGCATTATTGAGCAGGAGAAGATAGTACTGCGATTCTTCACAGGTCAGCCCATAGTCCAAAGCTGGATCGACCTTTGATTCAAGTGTCCTGGGGAGAGGCCGATCAACGCCAGAGTTTTGTTCAATTAGCCAATAGCTAATGGCTTGAGATGTCCGGTTTTCGGGATCATTTCCAGAGATAGTACCCCTGGTACGGCCAACACAGTTTGAATGTATGCCCAATATTTCCGTTAATTTTCCAAGTGTTTGAGAACGGGACAATTTTTGAATTTTTGTCATTATCAGTTTGTCCTGGTCAGCCCGACAGCAGCTTCGCCAGAAAATAAGGATGCCACAAGAGAATCTTTTTTAGCCAAATTGGAGTGGGTCTTCTTTGTTCAAAAGATCCAAAGTTACGTTTCCAAGCATTCCAGATTCCATCTACTATAGCAGCTGCGTCTTGGTTTTTTGAAATCGCTATATGATTTGCCGCCTTCTTGAGATTATAGGAAAACCACCCTCTTACCAAACGGCTTCGATTTTGTTTGGTGGCATGGTTTTGGACGAATAGCAAGCCATTGCGTGCCATGTAGTAAAAATAGTGCGGTTTTCGATTGGGCTTTGAACTTTGATGCTGTACGAATGTTGTTCCGCAGATAGTGTTTATCCAACCATGTTCTGTCATTCGAAGTGAGTAGTCAAAGTCCTCATAATATGCAAAAAACCGTTGGTCCAGTAAGCCTACCATCCTTATTGCCTCTGTTCTAATGAAAATGGCCGCTCCAACGAGAACAACCTCGCAAGGTTTCAAGGAGAAGGTGGACTCAAATTCCTCAATGGATTTGGACGGAAGATACCTGAGGGTTTTCGGATCCATGAAACTTCCGCAATAATTTGACTTGGGTTGAGAGATGTCAATCACAATTGGACTAGCCATGCCAATAAGATTATCAGTTTTCATGCATTGCACCAATTGGGGAAGCGCTTTAGGATCAACAGTTGCATCGTTGTTAACAAGCCAGACAAATTCTGCTCCGCGTTCCATTGCAATGGTCATGCCCTGATTGTTTGCGCCAGTGTAGCCTATGTTTTGGCTATTCCGGATGTAGGTAATTGCCGGGAACCTTGACAGAAGTAGATCATGAGGGTCATGTGTGGAACCATTGTCGATGACAACCACTTCAAAATTGGGGTAATTGCTGGAAAAGACTGATTCCAGACAGTTTAGTGTGGCATCAGCATCATTCCAATTGATGACAGTCACAACCACATTATTAGTGAATGGCTCTGTCTGATTTACTTGCTGTGTGGGCATAGGATTCAAGGTTATGTAATTGGTTCGACTGATCAGTTGGATAATGTGGTAGTTCCCGGGTCTTCCGAAATTTCTTGCTTTTCTAAATCTAAAGCGGAATTAATTGCGTTCCTAGTAGCAAGCAAATATGCATAACCATAACGTTGATCCGGCTCAAGATGGTTGCTCTCTCCCCATTCGTTCCAGGCGTTTATAAAAATGAAATCTTTGTTTTTGTGTCTTCTAACTGTTTCTGTTAGCCATTCTTGGTAAGCCTGGGGGGAAGAATCGATAACAATGTGCCTATATTCTTTCCGGCGCGGGGTGTTATCCCAACTTGGGGTTACACAGGGATACTTTAAGAATGAAGGCTCAAGGTTTTTCAAGGCTTGGTTTATCATTGTTTTATATTTAATTACGCGATTATGTTTAAATGTGTCCGAGGCTAAACCTAATTTCATCAGCAGTCGCCAAGCAAGAGACCTGCGAGCCCTTTTTCTAAAGAAAGACCAATCCGGTTGAAATTCTACTTCTGCATCAAAACCATGATTTGATGGGTCGGACTGGTAATTGCCAACCCTGCACAGGTAAAGCCCGGGAAAACCGGCTTTGACTGCTTCTTCGCGCCAGAGTGTCGTTGTTTTTAAAGGATTGGGCAGAGAGTTGAATCGATAAACGAGAAGTATCGGTTTCTCATCAATTTTTATGTACCTTTCATCAGAAAACCAGGGAAGCAATGCATGGATATGGTTAAGATCATCTTCAGATGAATAAGTCATTTCCTGCAGAACTTCCTTATCAAAGCCATCCCATCTTCGGGTCCAGTTTTCGTTTGCCCAGCACAGGCAGAACGGGAAATCCGGTTTACCGGAATCGAGCACTTCCTGGAAAGGGCGTTCGAGCAAGCGTTTGCCATTAAACCAGTAGTGGTAATAACAGAAACCGTCAATTCCGTTTTCCCTGGCCATCTGGGCTTGTTGCTCACGCACTTCCGGCACGCGCAAGTCATAGAAGCCCAGGTCAGCAGGCAGATGGGGCTGGTAGTGACCCTTAAAGAGCGGCTTGGCCTTAGCCACGTTGGTCCACTCGGTGAAGCCCTTGCCCCACCATTCGTCATTTTCGGGGATAGGGTGATATTGGGGGAGGTAGAAGGCGATTACACGTGGTTTGGTCATGATTTTTCCATTATTGAAGTAATTACCCTGAAGACTCGACTGGCATATTTATCAGTGCTGTAATTTTGCTGTGCTTTTTTCCAACCAGCTAAACCCGAGGCTTTCCCCAAATCAGGATTAACAATGATCGATTTCATTGCAGAAAGGAGACCATCAAAATCATCATACAACATGCCAGTCTTGCCATCTTCAACAATTTCTGGTGTGCCGCCACTGTTTTTTGCTATCACTGGTAACCCCATCGACATCGCTTCAGCGCTGACTCTGCCAAAAGCCTCATTTTCAGAGCAGACCAGAACACAATCTGCTTGTTGATAGGCATCATATGGATCCTCAACAAAACCAAGAAAGTTGACTTTTTCGGATAATCCCAACTCAACACATAGATTAGTTAAGTATTCCTGATAAGCCGCTGATCCGCTTCCTGCTATCAATAATCGACATGCATATCCAGAATTTTGCAGTTCCGATACTGCCCGTATAGCCTGTTCCTGCCCCTTCTTTGGCGTTATTGCTCCAATGATTAAGAAATTGAATTCTTCATTTGGGGGCATCAATTGCTTCCTTCGGAGAAGCTTTGAAAAAGATTCCTTACTGGCAATACCGTTGGGAATAACATGATAGTTCTTTCGTTTTCTCACAGGCAAGTAGTGGTCTTGAACCGCTTGAGAATTAAAAATTACTGCACTGCTCGAGTTAATAAGAGCTTTAGATAGCAGTTTAGAAAACACAAATTTTAAATTATGATCAAGTTCACCAAATTCTCGTATGTGCCATATATGCGGTACGCCCTCAAGCAGCGCAGCCAGACGACCCACAGGTATGACAGAGGAATTAGTGTAAATAAGATCGATCTGCCATTCTCTTACTTTTTCACGAACAGCAAGTACAGACCAGTAAATTTTCCTCAATAACTGGATTTTCTGCTTAATTGACAATTTCTTATTAGCCATCCACCAAGGTAATGATGCAATTGCAGAGGGAATATTTTCTTCAATCAGTGCTTCTGAAAATCTATCAGCTTTTGAAACTATCACAAAAGGTGTGATATTAGAATCGCTCAAACCTTGCATTAAGCTCATCAGCGATCTGCTGGAGCCATAGAAATTATCCTGGTGAGTAATAAAGAGAATATTCAAGTTATTAGTTATAGTTTAAAAGTGAAGAACTGAAACCAGGGGTCAAAGAATTTAGTGGTCACAAGCTTGAGGCCAGAAGCGCTAGCAATATCTATTACTTTTTCTAACTTGTAACCATTGAAGCCAAGTTCCCAATAATGCTCAACAGTGTTACATAATACTTTATGTTTTGTTCTAAAAAAGGACCTGCTAAACTTCCACTTACCAATTTTTAGATCTGCTACAATTTTTATATCTGGATTCATATTCTTTATGTTTGGCACAGAAAAAACTACGTAAGACTTTGCTATTCTTGCCATTTCGGAAAGACATGATCCAAGCAAATCAAAAGGCAGGTGCTCTAAGACTTCAAAAGCACACACTAAATCATAACTGTTGTTTGTAAAGGGTAAATATGGCAAAGCAGCTACTAAATCCGGCCGTAATTCTTTGTCAAAGTCAACTGTGGTAATTTTTTTACCAAAATTTCGCATAATCGAAGAAAACAAACCAGGTCCGGGACCAATTTCTAATATACTTTCATTTATTTCAATCTTATTGATTGTAGAAAGTTGGGCATGCAAACCTAGAAACCTTGATTTGTCCAGGTATTGATCTGAGAAATAATGTGAACGATCAACTTGAGCTTGTCCTAAATTAGTGTTCATCGATCACTTTCCAATTTGATCTATAAAGGAACAAACCCTGGTGTCTGGATGGCAGTTTTCCATTCCCAAAATAATCTGAAGGTTCGATCGTAAACTGAAAGGCATTTTCAATGTCTTCAACATTCTCAAATTCATTCGAACCTATTGCTATTTTTAGGCTGTATGTTCCTGGGACTAACTGGTTTTCTCCCATTGCACACTCAACAATATTCTTTCCTCCAAGCATGGGCAACTCCTTATCGGTAAGGTAGGTTCCAACCGTCAAGAGTCTCAGACCTGAAGAATTATTCACACCTATTCCAACACTAGGATGAGAAATCATCTCCAAACCAGTATCAGTAAATATCTGTATAGTAATCGTGTCATTTGTTTTAAATGTCGTTTTAGATTGACCCTTTCCGTCAAGCATTCGGACTTCTTTTATGATGCTTCCCTGCTTACTACCATGTACCTGTTTCGACTGTGAATCTAGCATATATTTTTCGATAATTGATTCTGTTTCCCCGATTTGGTCAATTTGACCATTTTTTATGTATAAGCAAGTCTCACACAGACTCTGAATCGCCGCCATATTATGGCTGACGAACAGCACGGTGCGGCCTTCGCCGGCGACGTCGCCCATCTTGCCCAGGCACTTCTTCTGAAACTCGGCATCCCCCACCGCCAGGACCTCATCCACGATCAGGATCTCGGGGTCGAGGTGGGCGGCCACCGCGAACGCCAGGCGCACGTACATCCCGCTCGAGTAACGCTTGACCGGCGTATCGATGAACTTTTCCACCCCGGCGAACGCGACGATCTCATCGAACTTGCGCGTGACCTCGGCTTTCTTCATGCCGAGGATCGCGCCGTTGAGATAAACGTTTTCGCGCCCGGTCAGCTCGGGGTGGAAGCCGGTGCCCACCTCAAGCAGGCTGCCGATGCGCCCCCTGACCTTGACCACGCCGCTGCTTGGGGCGGTGACGCGCGAGAGGATCTTGAGCAGCGTGCTCTTGCCGGCGCCGTTGCGCCCGATGATGCCCAACGCCTCGCCCTGCTGGACCGTGAACGAGACGTCGTCCAGCGCGAGGATGCTCTCGCCGAGGCGGGCGAAGGCGTCCTGCTGACCGATGCGGGTGTAGGGGTCGGGCAAATGGCGCACCCGCGCCCACCAGCGGTTGAGGTCGCGGCTGAGCGTGCCCGTGCCAATCACGCCGAGGTCGTATTGCTTGGTAAGGTGTTCTACGGATATTACAGGAGAGGTCATAGGTCGTAGGTAGTGGGTGATAGGTGAAGAGAAGGGGGTAAGTGGTGGGTCATAGGTGATTGATTATACCTAAGACGATCCGTTGCTTCCTGAAGCACTGGATTTTGATCTCAATTGTTTCTTAGCCCATTTTTTCAGGCGAAAGAGGAGCAATCGCGGTGAATTCGTCAGGTCTTTGATAAGAAACCTGGCGGGTTCAAACTTCCCGATATCCTTTTTGAAAGCGGCTGGATCCCAGGAGGCATGCCAACCCATGCTCAAGTTGTTGGTAAAGCCCAAAGGACTGCCGGCAAAGACCTTTTCATCTGGAAGCACCTGGGCAATTAATGCCAGCGTGTGAATTCGGAACCATGTGGCAAAGGCAGTGGACACATTAGGACCGGCAGATGTGCCGGGAATTCCCATGTGCGACTGGTTCCTGTCGCGCCGGTATGGAAAGCCTCCATTAGGGTTTTGAATTGAAAGGATATGCCGCAGACAGCGTTTGAGGGCGTAACGGATATCTCCCCGGCGGTAAGGATACCTTTTGTAAATATTAACCAGAATATCAACACAATCGACATCTTCGCAAGCCCCGCCATTTCCGGAAGGGGAAAAACTGCCGTCGATGTGCTGAAGTGAAAGCGCAGCATCCACCAACGCCCCGGGGTTGGTAATCTTGTGATTTTCATGGTAGTAGACCAGCAATTGATGGTAGCCGCCATAAATTGCATTCGCCAGGGACGTCTTGCCTTTTTCGAGCCACAATCCTGAAGAAGGATCAACATGACTATCCAGCCAGTTGAACCATAACTCAACGGCAGAAGCAGCAGGCGGATACTTTTCAAAATCCCGCAGATATACTAAGAGTTGCCCAATTGAGAGAAGGTTGTTCCCTTCAAACCAGGCGTCTGAAAAGTCTCTGTTATCCAGCCATTTTTCAAGATAGGAAGGCTCGCAGAAGGGGTAAACAAAAGAGAGCTTATGTTGGACCGGAATGCCAAAGTGGAGGCTTGTGGCTAACGCCTGGCAGGTTGAGTGGAGAATTAAATGTTCTCGATCGTGTTTTGTCCCTGGGGGAGGGATGAAGGAATCCAATTCAGGACCGATATACTCCCCCGTGGGTCTTTGGCAATTTTGGATAAACTCGCTTGTGGCAGGATCCGGGATGTGCTTGTCATCCAGATAATATAAAGTCAGGGCGGAATAGCAAGTGCCGTAAAGCGTGCGAATTCCACCTGGAACAGACGTGAACCCACATTCGTCGCTTCTGAGGACACCGGTGATGAAGGATTGAGTGCGTTGGAGCCTGTTTGAGCTTAGATTTTTTGACATTTGAAGTATTGAATTATGAGATTATCGACTTGCCGCTTCGTTATTTCCAGGACTGAAAATTTACCTTCCATCAAGGATTCAAGCTCTCCCGGGAGGTACTCGTGCAAGTGGTATGGATTGCCGCTGTGAGTTCCATTTTTTGCGTATGGAGATGAGATGAGAAGCAGTCCAGAATCTTTTAGGACTCGATGACTTTCGCTCAGAAACAATTCCCCGGCAGACTTTGGAACATGCTCAATCCCTTCCAGACAACAAATCGCATCCATGGAACGACTGGCTATCGGTATAAAACACATGTCGCTGACAAAGAAACTACTGCGTGGTTTATTGCAGATTATTGTGGCTTGCTTGACAGAGTCTGGATCGATGTCGGTAGCAAAAACAGATTTTGCCTTTTGTAGCAACTTCGTCCCCCAACCCATACCGCAAGGCAATTCGAGAACATCCAGGTTTTTCAAATTGGAGTTAGCCCAGCGATATCGCCAAAAGAATTCTGACCGGTATTTGTTTCGTCGGTAATGAATGACGGGCAGAAAACCGTACTTTAACCTGATCTGAAATTTGTGCCTGAATGCTTTGCGGCGTAAATCAACGCGTTCTGCCATTCACTTTTCCTTATGTCTATGGTTGCTGAATTTGATTGATAATTGGTGATCGGTCATTGGTGACAGATCGTGAGGTGATAGCTCATTGTCATAACTTGATCACGGATTGATGATCCGATTTGGGTCCAGGAAAGGCAGATCGTTTGAACCGACCAACAGGATATCGTCCACCGGATGATCTTGTAGAAACTCGCCAAGAGAAAAGTCCCCGTAACTGCGCGGGTCTACGCTATAGGTGTGGTTGTAGTGTTGGGCGATCAGGGGGACCAAGGGATTATCAAACGAGTTGCCAAAAATTAGAATGTCCCGATCGGTGTTCCCCTCATAGACAAATTCAAGCAGAGCCACATTCGGCCCAAAAAACTGACCGTAGTGGTTGACGAAGGGTTCGTTGGAATAATTCCCTGCGAAATACTCCGCGTATCTTCCGTAGGTCGTCTCTTTTCCATTGGCGTAGGTCTTATGGGGCGGTAATTGGTAATCGACCATCTCAAACAGCTCGCCTTCAAGCAAATACATGGATTGACGGCGAAGTTCGCCCCTGAAGAAGAGGTCTGGAAAAGTGATGAAATCTTCGTATACACGCTTTGTGGAGATCTCAGGAAAGTGCTTTGAGAGCACCGTGTGGATTTCGTCATACCCAAACAAAACTCCATGAATATTCCAATGCCCGTCGGTACGGTAAAAGTATTCCTTGTGATTCTCAAAACTTTCCATCTGAAAGTTATCCACGGTTAGTGCTTCAGGTTTGTTATCGAGAAAATATTGAAAAGCACGACCTTCATCTGCATTCAGGTGGTAATCATTAAGCGGGTTGGCCTTTGATGTGGAGATACCGTCAATGTTATAGACGTACCAATTGACCTGAGGGTAAAGCTCGATCAGAGTTTTATAGTTGGCAATCCGGACGTCTATCCTGGCGTTCAGACTCGGATTGTAAGTGGAATTGCCATAAAACAGGTATTGCTTGTCACGGGTGATATAGACACCCTGGTCAGGCAGGATTGTGGCAGGGATGGCGGGCATTGGGGAACGCCAATAGACCAATTCGTTCAAGCCGCGCCCAAAGGCGTAGGTGATTTGGATGAACTGATCTCGCAGAGGAAACTGATCTGAAGTGGCTCGCTCAATCTGGGCAGGCAGGGCTCGTTCGCGAAAGAGTTTGAGCAGCATTTTACCGGCTTGGAGCTTATCCCCATCCCGGAATACATCCAGAGCGGATTTGAACCCCAGACCCTGAAGGCTGAACTGTTTCAACACCCGGCCCTCGGTCATCGAGTTCACACGCGGGAACGGGACTGATGCCAGGTAAAACAGCGGCACAAGACCGATCATGATCAGGAAAGCGAGTGCAAGGAAACCTTTGGGTTTGACTTTAAACATGAGGAGGCAGATCAGAACTGGGAATACATGAAGAATTCAAAGCCGCTGAAGAGCAGGCTGGCGATCGAGAGGAGAAATATCCCCAGGGTAGCCAGATCCGGCAGGAAGCTCTTCGTGATTGGTTTGGCGAGCAAGGCCTTTTCCGCTTTGACGACCAGCGGCAGGCAGGCAATGATGGCGATGACCAGAATGGGGACGTAATAGAGGATTTCCAGCGATCTTAAGGTGACCGGACCCGCCCACCCCTGCGCGCCAAACAAGGCGCGGAAGAATGGCTGCCATGCGGTGAGGTTCGTGAGGCGGAAGAACACCCATCCCACCAGGATTAGCAGCAAGGTATATAGCCGCTGAAGGACGAGGGGCAGTTTTTTCAGGATCCTGCCCAGTCCGCTGGCTTCCAAAGCCAGGAGCACACCGTAATACGCACCCCAGATCACGAAGTTCCAGCTGGCGCCGTGCCAAAGACCGCTCAGGATGAAGACGATCAGGATGTCCGATTGCATACGGAGATGTTTTTCTTTCTGCCGGGCGAACTCGAGCGGCATAAAGACGTAAGTGCGAAACCAGCTGGTGAGGGTCAGGTGCCAGCGCCTCCAGAAGTCGGTGATGCTGACGCTTAGGTATGGATTGTTGAAGTTTTCGGGCAGTTTGAAGCCAAGCATCCTGGCGACGCCCAACGCCATGTCGGTGTAGCCTGAAAAGTCGAAATAGATTACCAGGGCGAAGGTCAGCAGACCAAACCACGCCAGCCCGGCGCCCAACAGGGTGGGGTTGGTGCCGAAAACCTTATTCGAAACGATCACGAGGCTGTCCGCCAGAAGGACCTTTTTTGCCAGACCAATAATGAAACGGCGGATGCCCCAGGTGAGATCGTCAGGGGTGAGATCCGGGGCAGCGAGGTCAGCCTGCACGTCTTGATAGCGGGTGATCGGACCTTGGATAAGCTTCGGGAACATCACCAGGTAAGAACTGAAACGAAGCAGGTTGCGCTCAGGGGGAATGATCTGGTGGTAAACGTCGACGAGATAGGAAATCCCGGTGAAGGTGAAGTACGAAATGCCGATGGGAAGAGCTCTGGCGCCAATGTTCAATGGAATGCGGGTGATCGTTTCGAATTGGTCGGCAAAGAAGCCGAGATACTTGTAGAAAATAAGGATCAGCAGATCCAGACCGACAGCCAGGACCCGGAGCCTGCGGCTGGTTGTGTCCTTCTCCGCTTCCACCAGGTGGCCGATGTATATGCCCACGAAGTAATGAAGGAATATGGTCGCGACGAGCAGTGGCAGATGGCTTGGGTCTCCCCAAGCGAAGAAGAAGATCGAACTCAGCGCCAAAACCAGGTTCCGCTTGGCCTTGGGGACCAGGAAGTACGCCGCTAATGTGAGTGGCAGGAAGAGGAAGATGAAGTGGATGCTGGAAAAGGGCATTAGTTAGGTGGTAGCTAATAGCTCATAGCTGGTAGCTGATGGCTGATAGAAAAGGGAATAAATTAATCCTTCAAGACAATCGCGACGCGTTTGTTGCGCCAATTAAGCAAAAACTGTACGAACAGCAAGATGGCTAAGATGGCAAGAGGGGCGGTGGGCACGTGGTAGCGCGGATCGCCGGCGGAAAGGAGCACAGAGACGGTTGTCACATAGACCATGGTCAGGACGCAGACCACGAGGACAGTCGCAGGTATCAAGTGGGCATTTATCCTGCGGCGCAAAGTAGTTCTTGAGCGCTTTTCGAGCAGGAAGGTAAGGATTACACCGCCGAGCAGGGTAATCAGCAGCAGCAGAAAAAGGGCAAGGGCGGCAAAGTGGATCGCAGTCCACAGGATTTGCAGGATTTGGGAACCAAAAATCGACTGGGTGGTGGCAGAGGGCATCAGGAAGACGGCCAGAGCCTTGCCGACAGAGAGCAGGTAATTGAGCGGCTCACGCAAGATCATCTGTAAGTTGAGGGCGTTGAGCTTGGCAGACAACTCGGGTTGGCTTAACCCGGTGTAAGCTTCGAGCTCAGGCAGGGCATCAAAGATGTAGTTGACAGCGGTGTGGGAATCCCCCTCCACCAGGTTGGTGTTGCGGTGGCGGATGAGAATCTCACGAATGCCAGCTTCAGAGTCGGGAATTTCCTCCAGCATGGTTACGGTTTTGGCGGTAGAGGTGATGCCCGAGTAGTAGGCGATCCCGGGGAAATTGAAGGTTCGATAGTTGAAGGCGACATAAGCACCGATACCAATCAGGGAAACCAACAATAGCGGCAATACTGACCTAAGCCAGACGCGTTTTTGGCGGAGAATGAAAAGGAATAAGGCGAGAAGAATGCCAAGAAATACCGAGTAGAGCTGATAATCCGGGCGGGTGATTGTAGTAAAAGCGAGGCAGAGACCCGCAGCAATGCTCCAGGGAACGCTACTTTTTTTCAGGGAGTGGTAAAAACAGAAGACAGCGCTGGTGATGAAAAAGAGAGCGGTAATTTCGGGAAGAGCAATCGAGATATATTCTATCGCGGGAGGCAGCAAAGCAAGGATTAGGAACAAGAACGTGACCCAACCGCGATTAACTTCATGGTGGAGAATACTGGCAAGCATGAAGATTGCGCCAAGGTACATGGCCAGTTGGAGGTAGAACAAAGCTCGGGTTGGAGCCTGTGTGCTGCCGGTCAGCAGGAGGATAAGCGGATAACCAGGCGTGCGGAAGTGCAGCTTTTCGAGCCGCCCATCGGCCAGGTCCGCTGCGACGGGGAGGTATCCGCGCGTGTCCTCTACTGTTGTACAGACCGTACACATCGCTGACAGGTGTTCGGACACATCCTTGACACATCGA